>JBGUGY010000153.1:0-4241 GCA_045111775.1 Bacteroidaceae bacterium
TGCAGCAGGCTGATATGAAGCCTCAGCCTGATATTCTGGTTGTGCGTTGTTCTCTACAAGATTCTCAAAGCGAGAGAAGTCTACTGGCTCGTTGGTTGGTCTTGCAGGCTCGCTGTATGGTGCGTAGCTTTCTTCTGGCTCGCCGTAAGGATTAACCGGCGCAAGACTGATGATTCTGAACGTAACGCCGTCGTCGCCAAGCAACTTCTTTGGCTTGTGGTCTGGGTTGAACTCAGACTCCGGAACAACGTACTCTTCAGCTGGCTGGGCAGCCTCTGGGGCATTAACGTCGATAGGCTCGTCAAGCTCGTCGCCCGATGCCTTGCCCGATGTGCCGAACTCAGCCTCAGGGATACCTGTAAAGGCTGCCTGCTCGCCCTGTGCATTGGCAGGCTGTTCAACGATGTCTGCCTCGTCAACCTCTGGAGTTGCCGATACAACGCTTTCGGTAGCGGCAATCATTGCTGCTACTGCCTCCTCAACCTGCTTTGCCGATTTCTTTGGGGCTGATTTTTTTACTGTAGGCTTTTCTTCCTGTTTTTCCACAGAATCAGAAGTTTCTTCGTTAGACTGTGCTGGTTCTTCGTCGGCTTTCTTAGCCTTTGCAGTTGTAGCCTTCTTAGCTGTCTTTGCGGCTGCCTTTTTCTTCGCAGGGGCTTTTTCTGCCTTCTGCGATGCTGTTGCTACTGCTTGCTCATCAATTATCTTGTAGATGAGGTCTTCTTTTTTAATTTTAGAAATACCTTTCAGACCGAGTTCTTTTGCTATCGTCTGCAACTCCGTCAGATCTTTCTTTTCAAGTTCCGATATTATATACATAAGTCAATAAACCGTGGTGCTGAAATCAGCCCCTACGCGTTAAGTATTTATGATTAAAATCAAATTATTTAAATGGAAATATTTATTGTAAAGTTTAGGGTGTAGAAAGTTTCCCTTAACCAATAAACGATGCAAAAGTATAAAAAAAATCCAAACAACCTACTTTTTCTTAGCTTTTTTTGGTTATCTTCGCACAACTTTTAACAAAAAGCATCTATTTATGGCAGCAGTAAACCCATATTTACAAGTTGAGAACCTGACAAAGTCGTTCGGCGATCAGGTGTTGTTCGAGAATCTGACTTTCGGCCTTGCCGAGGGACAGCGTGTTGGTCTGATAGCCAAGAACGGAACAGGAAAATCTACTCTTCTGAGCGTTCTTGTGGGCAAGGAGGGAAAGAACGACGGCTCTATTATATATAGGAACGACCTAACGGTCGGATATCTTGAGCAGACTCCTACTTATCCCGAGGGGCTGACCGTGATAGAGGCTTGCTTCCAGAACGGTAATGCTGTTGCCGAACTCGTAAGGGAATACGAGAAATGTATAGAAACACCCGGCAATCCGGGACTCGATGCGCTCATCTCGCAGATGGAGCAGCACGATGCGTGGGACTACGAGCGTCGCGCCAAGGCTATTCTGTCGCAGCTGAAGATTCGCGACTTCGACCAGCCAATCTCGCAGCTCTCGGGCGGACAGGTCAAGCGCGTGGCTCTTGCCAATGTGCTGATAAACCGTCCCGATCTGCTTATTCTCGACGAGCCTACCAACCACCTCGACCTTGACATGATTGAGTGGCTCGAAGATTATCTGAATCGTGCCAAGCAGAGCCTTCTGATGGTTACACACGACCGATATTTCCTCGACCGCGTGTGTGACACGATTTACGAGCTCGACGATAATGTAATATATTCGTACAAAGGAAATTACAGCTATTATCTCGAAAAGCGTCAGGAGCGAATCGATGCTCATAATGCCGAGATAGCACGCGCCAACAATCTCTATCGTACCGAACTCGACTGGATGCGTCGTATGCCGTGCGCCCGCGGACACAAGGCGCGCTATCGCGAAGAGGCTTTCTACGAACTCGAAAAGGTTGCAAAGCAAAGAACCTACGACAAAAAGGTCGAACTGAATCAGAAAAGTTCGTACATCGGCAATAAAATTTTTGAAGCAGATAATCTGTGTAAGTCGTTCGGCGACAAGAAGATACTCGATAACTTCAGCTACATCTTTTCGCGCTACGAGAAGATGGGCATTGTAGGCGAGAATGGAACGGGAAAATCGACCTTCATAAAGATTCTGCTCGGCTTGCAGACCGTTGACAGCGGCACGCTCGACATTGGCGAGACCGTTAAGTTCGGCTACTACTCTCAGGAGGGAATGAAGTTCGACGAGCAGATGAAGGTTATCGATGCCGTGCGCGAGATTGCCGAGGTCATCGACTTGGGCAACGGCAAGAAGCTAACGGCGAGCCAGCTCCTGAATCACTTCCTCTTTCCGCCCGAAAAGCAGCACAACTACGTCTACAAGCTAAGCGGCGGCGAGAAGCGCAGACTCTATCTCTGCACGGTTCTGATGCAGAATCCGAACTTCTTGGTGCTCGACGAGCCAACCAACGACTTGGACATCGTAACCCTTCAGATTCTCGAAGAATATCTGAAGAGTTTCGGCGGATGCCTCATCGTTGTGAGCCACGACCGATACTTCATGGATAAGGTGGTTGACCATCTGCTCGTGTTCAACGGTCAGGGCGACATTCGCGACTTCCCGGGCAACTATTCGCAGTATCGCGAGTGGAAGGATGCCAAGGAGCATTTTGAGAACGAAAAACAGAAAGCCGAACAGCAGAAAGAAACTAAGACTCAGAAAGTTAGGGTTGAAAGCAAACGTAAGCTCTCGTTCAAGGAGAAGAAGGAACTTGAGCAACTCGAAAAGGACATCGAGCAGCTCGAAGCCGAGAAGAAAATGCTCGAGGAGATGCTTTGCAGCGGCACGCTTTCTGTCGACGAACTGACCGAGAAATCAAAGCGTCTGCCAGTTCTGAACGATGAGTTGGACGAAAAGAGTATGCGTTGGCTTGAGTTAAGCGAATTTGCATAATTGAGTGTCGTTTTATTGCATTTTAAGAAAATTATATTACTTTTGCAGTAATTAACACAATTTTAGAAAAAGCGTATAAAGCCAATATTCAGTAATTTATGAAAATGTCAGGTGGATTATTCTTTGAAAAACTCGATAAAAGGGTAGACTCAACCGTCTCAGGCTGGGCCCGATATATAGACAATGGCAGTTTCTTTAAAGACCCTATTTCAATTATATATAGACTGATTGCTTTTATCACGATGATTTTTCCGCTCTACTTGCTTCTCAAGGCATACGACAGCGGTTTCTTGTCATCGCATACCGAAGGTAAGCTGCTTGCTTTGGCTTTAATGCTCATCTTTCTGGCAGTTCCTATCTGCTGGGTGTCGGGAAGCATTTGGTGGTATCGTTCAAAAGAACTGAGCACGATTACAAAGGGTAATTCATACTTCGTTACCACTCCAATCTTTGCTCATCTGCTGCGCACATGCGGCGAGGCGTACGGAATGTTGTTCTGCGTTTTGGGTTGTGTGGTAAATGTTTTCCTCTCAATTTTTGATGTCGACTTATTCCTATTCCGTTTTATCGACTACGGAACGAAGGGCGTGATAATGTGTCCGCTCGTGGGATATTTCATTATAATCATAACAAGATTCTTGTCCGAACTTATTCAGGCGGCGGTAGATGCTTTGTCGGCTAAGTTGCCGAATGCATCGGGAAACGTTCAGCAGAATGCTTCTGATGCGCTTGCTGCCGATGCTTCTGCCGACGACGAGGCTGAGAACTACGACAAGGCAGAGCGTTCATCTTCCGAACCGATTAACCGTCAGGCTGGCAACGCTGCCAAGCGCAGAGTCTTGAATCTTAGAGTTCTGGCAATCCTGCTGATTGTTGCCATTTGCAGCATCGCAGCAATTCTTGTCCTGTCAGGTCATCAGCGCGAGGCTTCGCCAAAGACAGAGAAGGAACTTCTGTACGAACAGGCAATTCGTGATGCCAAGCCATACGATTATTCTGAAGAGGTTGGCGAAAACAAAGAAGATTCAAAACAGAAGAATTAAGGTCTGAAATACCGACCGATAAATAATTAAAATATTGCAGAAGACGCAATATTTTAATTATTTTGTTATTTTGTGTACGCACACTATTTGATATTTCAAAAATAAGTTGTACTTTTGCTGACACAAAACAAAAATGCATACAAACGTGAAAAATCAGATTGTTACTTTTGGAGAGATTCTACAGCGTCTGTCCAAACCGGGATGTTTAAGATTCCCTCAAGGCGTGTCTTACGATAGTATTTTCGGTGGTTCGGAGGCTAATGCAGCCGTTTCTTTGG
>JBGUGY010000154.1:0-2664 GCA_045111775.1 Bacteroidaceae bacterium
GGGCAATGGGCGTCAAGACTGCCGAGGAGGTGGGGTGTTTCCCGCTATCGCCCGAGTTTGCCCTTTCTTTTGAGAAACAGGAAAGTGTCCTGAATATGACTTGCGAGGAACTCTTTGAGAGAGAGGTGCGTAAGATTGCTCCAAAACTAAGTCTGCCTGTTCCCGATGATAATGTGCCTTTCTACGATTTCTTCAGCGAAAGCATAAGTGATGAATTTTATGACGAGTGTAGCAGAGAAGGACATAGAATAGGCGGATATCCGGCGTTTACACAATGCGATCCTCGCTCGCCCGGCGATGACAAGGATGTTCTTCTGTTGCAGATTGACAGCTGGGGCGATGGCGATGAAGGTGACGGCGAGATAATGTGGGGCGACTGCGGCATTGGCAATTTTTTCATCTCAAGAGACGACTTGAAAAAGCGCGACTTCTCGCGGGTTCTTTACAACTGGGACTGCTACTAATTGAATTATTTCAAAGAACGTTATACCGAAACCGTTTCTGCTTCTTGCAGGCAGAGGCGGTTTTGTTTTTTTTGGCGCGCTTCTGGAGCGGAAAGGGCTTGTGCATCTTGATGTGTTAAAAAATTATAAAATGCTCAGCAATAACATTCTTTTCACTACTTTTGCGGCGATTAAAAACAGGTATATGAACAAGATTAAGAAAACACTTTTGGCATTGTTCGTGGCAATGTCGTGCCCGGCAATGGCACAAAACGCACAGAACTATCTTAACATCAAGACTCCAATCTCATTCGACGGAAAGGATTATAAGCTTGGCTGGAGCTCTCATCCTGCCGAATATTACTACTTGGAAGAGTTCTTTTCCGAAGGACAGAAACCTGAGCATTACGACGATATGTTTAGCGTTTCTGTGGTTGTTGCAGATGTCGAGGTTTCTGATTTGGTCATGGCCAAGGTGCGCGAACTCGACGAGCGCAAGAAGACCGACGGCTGCTGCAATTATCAGGTTCTGGAGAGAAAGGGAGGCGAGGTTATTATCGACTTTATGGTTGCTGCCTACGAGAATGGCAAGACATCGTTTGTAGAGTCGGACATTCATCATTACAAGAAAATCAAGTTGAACGGAAAGCCAGCTGTACAGCTTAACTTCTACAGCCACAGAGCTTATGGCGACGATATTGTTCCTTACTTCGAAAATCTTTTGAAACAGAAGACCGACTGGATTATAAAAATGGGCGAGATGGATATTAAAGTCAGTCTTAAACAGTAGTCCGTTTGGGGCGAAAGGGGCGGTGGCGTATGGGGGATGCTTCTTCATTGTGCTGTGGCTTTTGTTCGGGTTGTATTCGGGTTTTGTTCGGGATGCAGGCTTGTAACTTGTTTACGATGCAAAGATACGGACTCGAAAAATAGCACTCATACGCTACCATACGTTTCGGTACGGTTACGTGACTTTTTATGAAAAAATCTTCGTTCGGCTTCTTTCTCGCTTTATGGGTAATCCAACGAATATCATTGCCCCTGAAATCGGTCGTCCGTTGCAACTAATGGGGCACTCCTTCAGAGTGCTTGTTGTTAATGGCTATTATACCGCAGGTCGTTCCGACCTACGGTTACTAAACGGAGACGCTTTCAGCGTCTGTGAAATACAGAAGAGTGTTGTAATTTTCATAAAGCCAATGATTTAAGGAAATAGATGCATCGAGAATAATCCAGAACTCGCGTAGCCTTTAGAGCGAGTTAGGGATTGTCTTGCGTCTCTTTCGGTAGCAATCGAACGGACTTTGAGCTGAAAATTCGGCTTTATATGGGGCTGTAACATTGTGTTTCTTCTCTATAAAAGCCAGATGAATGTTCTATCTTGCTGATATTTTGCCTTTTAGAGTAAAAAAACTTAGACTGAGCGTTACAGTTACAGTTGTTACAGTTGTTTTTCGAGGGGGTGTAGTTTTATCTTTTTATTTATCTTTATATATATAATTATTATTATTTATAATATATATATATATAATATTGATTATTAAGTATTTATATTATATATAAATAAATATATATATATAATAAATATATAAGTCTGAATTTATAAATACCATGTCTTAAAAATCGAACTGTAACTGTAACGTTGTAACGGTTTGCCTTAATTTTCTTTATAAGGCTCTTTGTGAAAAAGATGGTAAAAAAATATCGAGAAACCCTTTGTTTAAAGGACTTCTCGATGTGTGCCTTGTGATCCCGATGGGATTCAAACCCATGACCTTCAGAACCGGAATCTGACGCTCTATTCAGCTAAGCTACGGGACCTTCCGTTTTTTCAAACTCGTGCAAAGATAGTTCTTTTTATCCAATAATCCAAATTTTAGTACCAGTCGAGCGTTGACGACATGCTACTCTTCTTCTCGTACTTCAGAGCATCGGCACGTTCAGAGGCGTTGGCACGAAGCGAGATGTTGTAGGATGTGTACGGACCAACCACAAAACTTCCGCTCATGTCGAAACAGTGCATGCTTCTGCCAATAGAGCAAGTAGTTGCCGAAATGCGGTGGTTGTTGAAGTCGTAACCCGAACTGAAGCTGAAACTCCAGTTGCTCGAAATTCCAACATTTCCGCTGAAGTTAAGCGTGTGGGTCAGCTTGTATGGATAGCGGTGCGTGCGCACGTTGAATTTGCTCTTTGTATGGTCTTCGGCAAGCGATACGCCGTA
>JBGUGY010000155.1:0-2016 GCA_045111775.1 Bacteroidaceae bacterium
GCTGGCATAGGCAGAAACGAAATTATTAAACAGAGTAACAGAATCTGATTTGTCCAAATTATCATAGTTAAATATGAAATCAGGATACCTTCTCTTAAAATTATCTATGCCAAAAGCTACCGCAGAAAAGAAACTGTTGTACATAACGGTACTGCTTTGCGTGCCAACCCGGGAAAAGTCAAAATTCAATACATGATAGGAGTTATGGCTTTCCAGATGTTCATCATATATGTCAGTTTTTGCAAACAACTCTTCATATCTGTCAGCATATGATATGTCGTAGAAGCATTTCAGCATTTGGATAAAGGTACTCTTGCCAAAACGCCTCGGACGCAGAAGAACCGGATACAAGGTCATTCCATTATCATCCAGTGATTTAATCATTGCGCTTTTATCTGCGAAAGCTCTTTTGAGCTTGCGAAACGATTCATAAGAAACTTCGCCATACGGGGAATTTAACAATTTCACTTCACTTTCTGACATAATGAATCCTTTGTTACAAATTCATATCCGGCCTCTTTGAGCTTTAAAAACATATGTATATAATTTATGGTTATTATGTGTCGGATATCTGCGATTCACAATACTTTCTTTTCAGATGTTAAAGGGTTTCGCTACAAATAGCAACTTTTATGGGATACTATGGTGATGAAGACATGAGATTTATAAGTGTGTGCTACTTTGACATTAGTACAGCACGCTCGACCTTACGAACTAAAACGTCAGTGCTTATGTTCTTTCGTCATCAATGCCACGGGAATTGCTGTTAGGTTGATACGTTAGTGCTAATGAATGTCAGACGTTGTCGGTGGTGTGTCATCACACGTCGAGACCGTTGTTTTACTGTCAAGGGAAAATCATAATGGCTGAAAACCACGTAAAATAAATGGTTTGATGAGTTTGTAAATTTTGAACAAAATAGGAAAAACGACATTTCAGACTGTATCTGAAAACACACTTTTGTCGGGAGTTACATAGGTTGTGGCTACGGTTTTATTATCATAATTGGTAATTCAATATGGGATGCCATCAGCCGTTACATATACACCGTTTGCAGGTCAGCTCCATCATGAATGAGTGGATGGATAAAGCAGATGAAATTATTGCCTGCTGATCTGACTGACGGGACAAGTCCGGTTATTTTCAAGATTGAAAGAATCTATTATGAGGAGTAATGAGCCGATGAACGAGATTATCAAAGCAATGCATGAACGCAGGAGCATACGTAAGTTCAAACCGAATATGCCTGCAAAGGAAGATATTGAGCAAATCATTAATGCGGGGCTGTATGCCGCTAACGGAAGGGGAAAACAGGCAACCATTACGGTGGCAATAACAAACAAAGCCCTGAGGGACAAGCTATCGGCGGATAATTGTAGAATCGGCGGCTGGAAAGATGGCTTTGATCCCTTCTATGGTGCTCCAGTCATCCTGATCGTGCTTGCGGATAAGAACTGTGCAACCAGTGTATATGACGGAAGCCTTGTCATGGGAAACATGATGCTTGCGGCCCACTCACTTGGTCTTGGCAGCATCTGGATTCATCGGGCAAAGGAAGAATTCGAGATGTCGGATTACCAAAAGATATTAAAGGAGCTTGGTGTTGAAGGCGAATGGAAAGGTATAGGTCATTGTGCAGTGGGTTATATTGATGGAGATATGCCTGAGGCCGCAAAACGAAAGGACGGCAGAGTATTCTGGGCAGAATGATAAATTCCCGTTTGTGTGATGTGTAAACCATCCGTGGAAAAAATAAACCTTTATGCTGTATGTAAAGACTTCTCATCTGTCCGCTTTTACGAACCGGGCGGATAGATGAAAATATAATGATCGTGTAAAAACCACATTTATCACATTGAAGTCGTAGCGAGAATACAAAAAGAAAGAGGTAGTTGGGAATGTAGATATTGAAGAAGGGGGGGACCAATTCCCGTATAACAGAGTCGCCAATACCGTGCTTACACTGAGGAAAATGTCTTGCCTAAATTTCTGCTTGACAAAGGTCGTTTCATAACA
>JBGUGY010000156.1:0-3297 GCA_045111775.1 Bacteroidaceae bacterium
TTCTATCTTCCTTCTATCTTCCTTCTATCTTCCTTCTATCTTCCTTCTATCTTCCTTCTATCTTCCTTCTATCTTCCTTCTACTTTGGGCGAACGAACTTACAGGCTTGCTACCCTATTCATTCTCCCCACCTTAAAAGGTATTTATGGATAATGACTTATTTTGCGCCTGTTTGCAGAATGGAATAAACGCAGAAAACGTTCTTTTCCCGAACTGGCGTTTAATAAAGTGTGAGAAATAAAAAAATCCCTCCGCATGAATAGTAACGGAGGGATTTCTATAATTTGTAATGTTAAAATCCTTACTGCAAAAGTTTGCTAAGATCGTTCTTCTGAGTGTAGTTTACACCGTAGCAATCTTCGTATGCTTTAACGCTCGACATTATATATTTGTGAGTCTTTGCAAACTCGTATGATGGGAATGTAGCGTATGAGTTCAACCAATCATAGTCTTCCATCGATCTTAGGTAACTTGCTGCATTTTCTGGTGCAATGTTTGCAAGACCGTAAACAAGGAATGGAGGATAGTCGAGCTGTGTAAGACCATCGTTTGCTGCACGGCGGTGAATAAGACCGCTTGCGCGACCAATAAGAGCAGTTATCTCGCCCTCGTCAGACTTCCTGGTCAATGCAATCTCGCCGCCAGTCTTTGTTGTATATTTCACGCTCAACTCAAAGCCTTCTCTGCCATAAGGAACTTTTATGAACTTGCTGTATGCAAAGTAGTGATCCATATACTCCTTTGTATATGTTGAGTTGTTAGTGTTAAGATAAACTGTCTCTATCGTATTCTGAGACAATTCGTTAGTTATTGTATCCTGTCGTCCGCTGCCGATAATAAGATAGAACACATTGCCACTCTCGCTGCGCTTGCTTATTCGCTCAGTCTTGGTAACTGTTCTTAGCGATACAGAATCGAAATCAACGTATGTAAATTCCAAATCCATAAAGTTAAGGGCGTCATCAGGACATGCAACATCATAGACAAGGATACCTTCGTCTCCCGACAATTCTCTTCCCGAAGGGAAGTTATCTTCATTCATGCTTACGCAGGCAGTGAATGTGGTTGCCACTATGCCCGTAAGCAAGTAAAGCAGTTTTTTCATATCTTCTAAAACGTTATTATATAATATATTATATCGGGTGCAAAGATAGATAAAAAAAATGGAAGATATGTATAAAGTTTGATAAAAATGATGTATATTTGCAGCCGCTTTAGAAATGTGGACAGATTTGGGCTGCTTGCAACCACGAAAAAAAATGCTAAAATCGTAGCGGAATTTATCTGCTATGTTGCATTTCTCCCCAATTTCTCTCCCCATGTAATAATTATTTAACGATTTTAAATTTTATTGTAATGGGATATTTATTTACTTCCGAGTCGGTTTCTGAAGGTCACCCAGACAAGGTGGCTGACCAGATTTCAGATGCAGTTCTTGATGAGCTATTGGCGTTCGACCCAACATCAAAAGTTGCATGTGAGACACTTGTAACTACTGGTCAGGTGGTTCTTGCCGGCGAGGTGAAAAGTGATGCGTATGTCGATTTGCAGGATGTGGTTCGCCGCACCATTACCAACATCGGCTATACAAAGGGTGAGTATATGTTCGAGGCCGATTCTTGTGGTGTACTTTCTGCTATTCACGAGCAGAGTGCCGATATTAACCGTGGCGTGGAGCGCGAAGAGCCTATGGAGCAGGGCGCTGGCGACCAAGGAATGATGTTTGGTTATGCCACAACCGAGACTGAGAACTACATGCCTCTGGCTCTTGACCTTGCACATCTTATTCTTCGTGTTCTTGCCGACATCCGTAAGGAAGGCAAGATTATGACTTATCTTCGCCCTGATGCGAAGAGTCAGGTAACTATCGAGTATGATGATAACGGCGAGCCAAAGCGTATTGACACGGTTGTTGTTTCAACTCAGCACGATGAGTTCGACAACGACGAGGCAATGCTTGCAAAGATTAAGGAAGATGTCATCGGTGTCTTGATGCCTCGCGTAATTCAGAAGATTAAGAACAAGAAGGTACAGTCGTTGTTCTATGGCGACATTAAGTATCATGTAAATCCAACTGGAAAGTTCGTTATTGGTGGTCCTCACGGCGATACTGGTCTTACAGGTCGTAAGATTATTGTTGATACCTATGGAGGCAAGGGCGCTCACGGTGGTGGAGCATTCTCTGGAAAAGACCCTTCGAAGGTTGACCGCAGCGCTGCTTATGCTGCACGCCATATTGCAAAGAACATGGTTGCTGCCGGAGTTGCCGACGAGATGCTTGTTCAGGTAAGTTATGCCATCGGTGTTGCTAAGCCAATTAACATTTATGTGAACACTTATGGTCGCAGCAATGTTAACATGACCGACGGCGAGATTGCAAAGAAGATTGACGAACTGTTTGATATGCGTCCAAAGGCTATCGAGGAGCGTCTGAAGTTGAGAAATCCTATCTACACAGAGACTGCTGCATATGGTCATATGGGACGTCAGCCAGAGGTTGTGAAGAAGGTGTTCACTTCAAGATATCTTCCAACAAAGGAGATGGAAGTTGAACTCTTTACTTGGGAAAAACTTGATTATGTTGACAAAATAAAACAGGCTTTTGGTCTGTAAGCTATAGCTAATAATCAGTAATATAGTCGTTCGCTCTTAGTTGGGCGAGCGACTTATTTTTTTTATCAGAAATTAGGGCATAAAAAAAGGGTGCACGCCTGCACCCAACCTTGTTAACCTTAAATCTAATACTATGAAAAACACGATGCAAATTTACGTATTTTTTTGAGATTTGCAATATTTTTACGAAAAAATCTTCAAAAAAGTTGGAAAATTTTTCTTTGCCAAGTTTCTTTTTTGAAGATTTTTTTCTTTTTGGTTTTATTGATAGTTATAAGCTTTAAATCTGATATTTGGACTTTACTCGCATCTTTATTTGTCGCCGAGTTGTTTTTCTATCACATCGAAAATGTCAAACAATTCCTTTACGGTTGCGGCGCGAAGCATTGCGATGCGCGTCTGGCGAAAATCTGGAATGCCTTTGAATAGCGGAGAAGCCGCAAGATGACGACGGATGTGAAGAATTCCACGAATCTCGTCGAGACGGTTTACGCTGTCGAGAACCTCTTCGCGCAGAACATTCAACTTCCAACTGAATGAGAGTGGCTCGAGATGTTCGCCTGTGTCGAGAAAATGGCGTATTTCTTTGAAAATCCAAGGATTGCCGAAGGTGGCACGACCAATCATCACGGCATCTACGCCATATTTGTCGAAACATTCCTTTGCTCTCTCGGGAGTGGTTAC
>JBGUGY010000157.1:0-8814 GCA_045111775.1 Bacteroidaceae bacterium
GGTCGAGCGCATGCACTTTCATCTCGGCAAGAAGTTCGAGATGTTCGGTTGAGTTCAGGAACATTCCGCGAACGATTTCGGCAAGAATCTGCTTTGCCGTGCGAGTGATGCCTGTGTAGTAAAGCAGATGGCACGCCGCATATTCGGGCTTCGTGTACAACTGCTGTGGCAGCCACTTGACTGACGGGCATTGGTCGAATCCGGCATTTGTCTGGAGAAGTTTTGCGCCGTGCAGAACGCCGCCAAACTGGTCTTGCCATCCGCCGCCAGTTGTGAGAAGCTGTTCGAGCACAAGCGTTCTCTGTCCCACTTCGTTCTTGTCCCACGCCAATCCGCAAAAATCGGAAATTGCGCCGAGAACCGTCGATGCCAGGATAGAGCTTGTTCCCAAGCCTGAGCCTGCCGGAATTGCAGAGAATGTCGTAAGCTCGATTCCGCAGCCGAAACTGCGAAGCTGCTGCTCAAGAGACTCGAAGTTTTCTGACGAATAGTTTGGATAGAAGCCTGCCAAAACGAGTGCCGCCTTAGGAATTGAGAACGGCGAACCGACCTTGTAGAATTCCTGAAGTTCGCGGTAGGTCGTTATCTCCTCCATCGCGCCAAGGTCAATAGAGCGAAGCACAATCTTGAACTCGCGGCATGGCTTTATGTAAGCCTGAAGCGGTTGCTGACCGTTAAGGTCGATGGCGATATTAACCACGTTTCCGCCCTCCATCAGACAGTAAGGCGCGGTATCTGTCCATCCGCCGGCAATATCGATACGGACAGGACAACGGCTCCACACAATCTGGTCGGACTGTACATTGAGTCTTGGCTGCTGCTTGTTTGCAAGCACCGTCTCGGTCAGTCCCTCGCGCAGAAGCTCGAACGCCTTGTCGTCCTCAGCCTTGTAGTCCTCGCCTTTCAGACGAAGATATTGCGAGCGGAAGATATGGTCGTGAATGCGAGTCATTAGCGGAGTCGTAGCCGGAATTGCCGCCGGCATCTCCAATCCGTTGTCTACGAATTCCTTGGCGGCATCGGCAAGATTTACCTGATAGAAAACGCTGTTAGCATAATTCTTGCTCAGCGAGTTCCAGTTGCCTGCGCGGAATTGCTCGCGCTGCTTCTGCAGGCGGATAAGGTTTGCCTGAGCAGAAATCTCGTCGGCGCACATCTTCTGCGCGTCCTTGTACAATGCTTCAGCCTCGGCATCTTCGTTGTCCGAAATCATCCAAGCCAGAACCTTGCCCATGCTCTCAACATCCTTGAATACTGGGAATATTTGCGCAGCCTGAAGGTCGTCCTTCTCGTCGGTGACGGTGATGTCGCACACGTTGTGAATGGTTGCCCATTCGGCAAACGGACGTCCCATGAACATTGTAGACTCATCGTTCAGCGAGCCTCGGAAGGCATCGTTGAAGCCGTATGGACGAAGAACATATTCGTCATCGTTCAAAGGTACAATGTCGATAGACACGCCAGACGGAACTGTCAAGTTCCAGTTGTTTTCAGGAACGCCGGTTATCAGCTGGTTTGAAGCTAGCTTCCATCCTTCGGAAATGCAGGAATTCTCAATCCATACATTTTCGTTTTTCGACGAAAGATTCTGCTTCATCTCCGAATTCTGGATGAAGATTGCAGGATTTGGCTTCACGCCCAAGTGCATAATCTCGCGCTGGTCGTTCACCAAATTCTGTATTCTGAGAGTAGATGAAATTATCTCGCGACTTGTTCCGTAATGATAGAATTCGCCTCCGTCGAGCGGAAGGATTGCGACCTTCAACTCCTTTAGTTCGGCATCGTCGATAGTCGGATTTGAGCCGAGGGCGCATCCGAACTCTGAATACAAGTCGTAGTTTTTCAGTCCGTCGGCAGTACGCGAGCGATTCATCAGCAGTTTTACAGCCTTGTCGCTCAGCAGCCATACGCCGATATCCATAAGGAACAGATGCGTCTGCATTATCTCTGCAAGTTTCTCGACAGACGGTTTCTGCAACATGCACTCGAGCACATCGGGAGTCTGACGCTTGCTCACGAATACGCCGTGATTCTTTGCAAGCGAAGGGTCAACCCACATTCCGTAGCATACAACATCGGCTTCGGGAATTGGTTGCAGGCTCTTTGCCGTGCGAACATACACATCGCCGCTCGCTATGAGCGTGTGATAGCAGTCGGGCGCAATGTCCATCATCTTTTTGTATAGCGGAAGCTGAAGCGACAGCAGATTCTGCCCCAGACGCTGTCCCTTAGCCCAGCGGAACACCGGAATAGGCGTTAGAATCTTTCCGCTTGGAGCATAGGCAGGAAGTCTGCGGCTCTGTCCGCCGGCATGGAGAAGAAGTCGCTTGTCCTTAGCCAGCCAAGAGTCGAAATCATCTTCTCCGCCCCACTCTTTAAAACATTCGTCGAGAAGCCACGTTGTACCGCCTCCTGAGCCGAGTTTAGAACCAACGGGGTCAGAGGTGCAGAACCATTCGTCTTTACTTACATTTTCAATTTCATGGAAACAGTCCACCAAGTTAGGCGGCAACGATAGCAATTTTTTCATCTGTTCAGTATAGTTATTTGTATTGTTAATCTTCTTGGAAATTCTTTATGCGCTGCTCTTCGCTAAGCTTGCAGACAAGCAACTGTCCGTCTTTCTCGGCAACGATATATCCGTCGAGTCCCTGCACAACAACCTTTCTCTCGTCTGTTGTGTGAACGATACAGTTCTTGCATTCGAACAGTTTGATGTTGTTTCCGATGGCAACGTTGCTGTCGGCATCCTTCTCAACCTGTCCGTGAAGAGAGCCCCATGTACCCAAGTCGCTCCAGCCAAAGTCGGCAGGCATTACGAAGATTTCTTCTGCCTTCTCCATAATTGCGTAGTCAACAGAGATGTTCTCGCATGTTGGAAACAGCTCGTTAATCTTAGCCTGCTCCTCTGGAGTATTATAATAAGGAATGAGTTTCTCGAAGATTGAAGCGAGCGCAGGCTGATATACTCTGAAAGCATTTACGATAGTGTGTGCGCTCCACACAAAGATGCCTGCGTTCCAGAAGTAGTTGTCCTTCTGAACGTATTTCTTTGCAGTCTCAAGGTCTGGTTTCTCTCTGAAAGAATCGACGCTGAAAATCTCCTTGTTGCTGAGTGAAGAAACGCTCAAGTCAGCCTGTATGTATCCGTATCCTGTCTCAGGGCGGTTTGGCTTCATACCCAAAGTAACGATGGCATCAGATGATGACGTGAAGTCCAGCGCGGTGTTAATCACTCTCTGGAATTCAGCAACGTTCATCACAACGTGGTCTGAAGGAGTAACGACGATGTTTGCGTCGGCATCTTCAGACTTGATACGCCAGCTTACGTATGCAATGCACGGAGCGGTGTTGCGGCGGCATGGCTCGAGAAGGATGTGCGAAACCGGCACGTCGGGCAACTGTTCCTTTACAATATCCTTGTACATCTCGGATGTAACCACCCAAACGTTTTCAGACGGACATACATCTTTGAATCTATCGTAGGTTAACTGTATTAGACTTCTTCCACATCCCAATACATCAATAAACTGTTTAGGTTTTTCTGCTACACTCATTGGCCAAAAGCGACTACCTACGCCACCAGCCATAATAACAACATGTTTGTTACTCTGCCTTTTCATTGGATTATACTAAATTTATTTTCATGCAAAAATAAATAAATATATCAACAAAAAGAATCGGATTAAAAAAAAATGACTTATTTTTGCACAAATTATTATCAATAACATAATGAAAGCATTTGTTTTTCCAGGTCAAGGAGCCCAATTTGTAGGAATGGGCAAAGAACTTTATGAGAATAACCCTTTAGCAAAGGAATTGTTCGAGAAAGCAAACGAGATATTAGGTTACCGAATTACCGACATCATGTTCAACGGAACAGATGACGAACTCAAGCAGACAAAAGTAACTCAGCCGGCAGTTTTCCTTCATTCGGTCATAACTGCTTTGTGTCAGGGCGATAACTTCAACCCTGATATGGTTGGTGGCCACTCACTTGGCGAGTTGTCAGCACTTACAGCAGCAGGCGTTCTGTCGTTCGAAGACGGTCTGAAACTTGTATATGCCCGTGCAATGGCTATGCAGAAGGCTTGCGAGGCTGCCCCATCAACAATGGCTGCCATCATCGGAATGGCAGACGAGCAGGTCGAGGCAATCTGCGCCGAGGTAAGCAAGGAAGGAAACATCGTTATCCCAGCAAACTACAACTGTCCGGGACAGCTTGTCATCAGCGGAAACATCGACGCTGTAAACGAGGCTTGCGAGAAGATTAAGGCAGCCGGAGCAAAGCGCGCCCTTCCGCTGAAGGTTGGAGGTGCGTTCCACTCTCCTCTCATGCAGCCTGCAAAGGACGAACTTGCAGCAGCAATAGAGAAGACTACGTTCAACGCTCCTAAGTTCCCTGTATACCAGAATGTAGATGCTCAGGCACACACCGAGCCTGCCGACATCAAGAAGAACCTGATAGCACAGCTTACGGCATCGGTTCGCTGGACTCAGGAGGTGCAGAACATGATTGCTGCAGGTGCTACCGAGTTCGTTGAATGCGGCCCGGGAAAAGCACTTCAGGGAATGATTGTGAAAATCTCGAAAGAGGTTTCTGTCTCAGGAATTCAAGGATAAACATAAACAGGACCGTGCCATGCCGTACGGTCCTTTATTTTTCATACAAAAGAATCTATTTAAAACATTCGGGTTTCCTTCGGGATTCGTTCGGGATAAAAGAAACAGATTCTCACTACCGAAATATGATATTAAGGACTTTAAATTTGAATTAAAAACTATGAGTGAAAAGATTACAATCTATCAGGTATTACCAAGATTGTTCGGCAACACAAAGCAGCATCCGCATCAGGATGGAACAATCAAAGAAAACGGATGCGGCAAGTTCTCAAGCTTCACCAACGAGGCTCTGAGCGCAATCAGAGAGATGGGCTTCTCGCACATCTGGTACACAGGTATTATTGAACACGCAACTCAGACCGACTATTCGCGCCAAGGCATAGCAAAAGACCACAAGGCTGTGGTTAAGGGCAAAGCAGGCTCGCCATACGCGATAAAGGATTACTACGACGTTGACCCCGACCTTGCCGACAAGGTTCCAAACCGTATGCAGGAGTTCGAGGCTCTCGTAAAGCGCACACACGACAACGGCATGAAGGTCATCATCGACTTTGTTCCGAACCACGTTGCGCGCCAATATCATTCCGACGCAAAGCGAGAAGGCATTGCCGACCTTGGAGAGAACGACGACGTTCGCAAGGCATTCTCGCCAAACAATAATTTCTACTATATCCCCGACTGCAAACTCGAGGGCGCAATCGACCTTCAGCAGGGCGAGAAGAAGCCTTACATCGAGTTCCCTGCAAAGGCTACGGGAAACAACCGCTTCGACCAATGGCCTTGCACCAACGACTGGTACGAGACCGTGAAACTGAACTACGGCGTTGACTACTGCAACGGTGGTACATGCTACTTCGACCCTATTCCCGACACATGGAACAAGATGCTCGACATCCTTCTGTTCTGGTCGGCAAAGAATATCGACGGATTCCGCTGCGACATGGCAGAGATGGTTCCTGTTGAGTTCTGGGAGTGGGTTGTTCCGCAGATAAAGGAGAAATATCCGGAGATTCTGTTCATCGCCGAGGTTTACAATCCAAACGAATATTGGAACTACATAAACCGCGGCAAGTTCGATTATCTGTACGACAAAGTAGGACTCTACGACACGTTGAAGGGAGTAACACTCGGCGACCGCTCGGCATCGCAGATTACACATTGCTGGCAGAACTTGGGCGACTGCGCTCCGCACATGCTCAACTTCATGGAAAACCACGACGAGCAGCGACTTGCATCTGACTTCCTGTTCAAGGGCGGTCTGAAGGCTAAGCCTGCCGTTATAGTAAGTTCGTGCATCAACCAGAATCCGTTCATGCTCTACTTCGGACAGGAACTCGGCGAGATGGGTATGGACTGCGAAGGCTTCAGCGGTCAGGACGGACGCACCACAATCTTCGACTACTGGACGATAAACAGCATCTACCGATGGAGAAACGGCGGTAAGTTCAACGAAGACAAGCTTACGGCAAACGAGAAGAAAGTACGCGCATTCTACACAAGGCTGCTCAGCATCATCAGAACAGAGAAAACCATAAGCGACGGTCAGTTCTTCGACGTGATGTATGTGAACCAAGGAAGCTGGACTTTCAACGACTACAAGCACTACTGCTTCTTGCGCAAATACGAGAACGAGTTGCTCGTGATTGTTGCCAACTTCGACGGAATGAAGGCAAAGATGGGCGTAAACCTGCCAATGCACGCGTTCGACTATCTCAACCTTCCGAAAGATTTGGGCAAGGTTACGGCAACAGACCTTCTTACAGGCAAGGAAGAAAAGCTGTCGATAGTGCCCGACCATCTTACAAACATCACCGTGGATGCGTACAACGGAAAGATTCTGAAGATAACTTTCTGATGTCTGTTTAATATATAAGGTATAAAAAGTGCATTTTTCAAAAAAATGCACTTTTACACAAAATTTTCTCTTTAAAGTTTTGGTAGTTCCCAGAAATGTACTACTTTTGCACCGCAATCGGAAATAAAGCCGGTGCAAACAACAAAACATGGGTAAGTCCTATACGGCCAGCTCCCTTCGAATCCTCCAGGGCTTGACGGCAGCAAAGGTAGTTGGTTGTAGCGGCGCGATGTAGATTGCTTACCCGCCTGCCTCTTTAGCTCAGTTGGCCAGAGCACGTGATTTGTAATCTCGGGGTCGTTGGTTCGAATCCGACAAGAGGCTCAAAAAGAGAATAACTTCGGTTGTTCTCTTTTTTGTTTTTAAGCACAATAGTCGACTATAATTTATGAATACATCAAATAGCGAGCGCGATTTCAATCGCATGAGTTTCTATGGACCTCAGAAGGACGGCATCATAGTGGGATCACTATGGTCGATAGGCTTTCTTACGTTCATGGCAAGTCTATCTGTAAGCATTCTGACATTGCCGGCTATGGCTCTGTATATTGTGGCTATCTACGTTATACAAGACAAGAGTTTCAAGCACTTCAAGACATACGGAGCCGACAAATTCACGGCATTTGCCGACTTCGGATATATGGCTAACATCTGTTTCTTTTCGGCTATCATCTATGCGCTTGTCGTCTTTATATACTTTCAGTTTATAGACAACGGATACATGGTGAGAGCCATCAATCACAACTTCGACCTGTTATTGTCCGACCCAACAATGAAGGCTCAGACTGAAAAAGTATACGGAAAGGAAACAGTACAGACGCTCGATAAGATAAAAAGCATAGCCACCTCTTCGCTGGCAGAGATGAGCCCCGTAAAGATAGCATACAACTTTGCCACGAGCATACTGATGCAGCACATATTCATCTGCATTCCGCTGTGCATAATTCACTATTTCAGAAGAAACAAATTAAAAGACTAAAATATGGACATTTCAGTTGTTGTGCCTCTTTATAACGAAGAGGAATCGCTTCCGGAACTATATTCTTGGATTGAGCGCGTAATGCGCGAGAACAACTTCAGCTTCGAGGTTATATTCGTAAACGACGGCAGCACCGACTCTTCGTGGCAGGTGATAGAAGACCTTCAGAAGAAATCGGACTGCGTAAAGGGCATTAAGTTCCGCCGCAACTACGGCAAAAGCCCTGCCCTATTCTGCGGATTTGAGCGCGCACAGGGCGATGTTGTCATCACCATGGATGCCGACCTCCAAGACAGTCCTGACGAGATACCGGAACTTTACAGAATGATTACGGAGGACAAGTACGACCTTGTCTCAGGATATAAGCAGAAGCGTTACGACCCGCTTTCAAAGACAATTCCAACAAAGCTGTTCAACGCAACGGCACGTAAGGTGAGCGGTATAAAGAATCTGCACGACTTTAACTGCGGCTTGAAGGCATACCGCAAGGACGTAATTAAGAATATCGAGGTGTACGGCGAGATGCACCGATACATTCCTTACCTTGCCAAGAACGCAGGTTTCAGCAAGATTGGCGAGAAGGTGGTACACCATCAGGCACGCAAGTTCGGCAGCACAAAGTTTGGCGGCTGGAACAGATTCGTAAACGGCTACCTCGACCTCTTGTCGCTGTGGTTCCTGAACAGTTTCGGTCTGAAGCCAATGCACGTCTTCGGCTTCCTTGGCAGCATAATGTTCTTCATCGGCGTATGCTCTTGCGTGGCTGTCGGCGCGCTCAAGCTTACGAAGATGTATATGGGAATGCCATACAATCTGGTAACAGACAGTCCTTACTTCTTCATCGCCCTGACGATGATGATTCTGGGAACTCAGCTTTTCGTGGCAGGCTTCCTTGGCGAGCTTATCAGCCGCAACGCTCCAGAACGTAACAATTACAAGATAGAAAAGGAAATCTGATGCGCAAAGTCAGGAAATACAGTCTACGGTTAACGGTCATCCTCGCGATGGCCTTAACTGCATTGTGGCAGAGCTGTTCGGAAATCGATTATCAGCTTTACCACACATCGTACTGCATGATGCGTTTCTACAACGAGAGGGGCGACAGCATAGCCATATCCGACTCGTTGCAGATAACCGCCGAGGGCACCGACTCCGTGCTCGTGACGTATACCCAGGGCTACGGGCGCAAGACCATCTGCCTTCCGCTGAGTTACAGCAAGAACAAAGACGTGTTCAAGTTCAGCTTCAAGAACGGCAGCAAGGTTGACGAGGTGAGCGTTACGGTAACACACGACAACTGGCTGCACTTCGAGAACATGGACAACCAGCCTTGCGCCTATCACATGATTACGGATAT
>JBGUGY010000158.1:0-3819 GCA_045111775.1 Bacteroidaceae bacterium
ATTCTTCTATCGACTTTTTGTAGACCGAAAGCAGATTCTGCTCGGGGTAGTGCGGATGGATATTGGCAAAAGCCTCTTTCGTTGATATGAAAGTCTCGGGCTTTACAAGAGCCAAGTAATATCCTTTGAGCGAGAAGTCTATGTCGGTGAAAATCTCGCCGATTCCTTCGGCATAGACAGGTTTGTTCTTGATGAAAACAGGGCAGTCAGCGCCCAATTTTACTGCATATTTTTCGAGTTGTTCGTCGCTCAGCTGAAGGCTGAAATGTTCGTTCAGCATCTTTAGCATGAACGATGCGTCTGCCGAGCCGCCGCCAAGTCCTGCGCCCGACGGAATGTTCTTTATCAGGCTGGCGCGTATGCCTTTAACTTCGGGAAAATCGCGTTGTAAGGCGCGATAAGCCTTTATCACCAGATTTCCCTCCATCTCGTCGGCGGCACATTGTGTTCCGTTTACGAAGAGTTCGATGTCGCCACCGTCTAACGGATTGATTTCGAGAACATCCTCAATAGCAATCGGATAGAAGATTGTCTGAAGATTGTGATATCCGTCTGCTCTCTTCTCAACCACGTTCAGACCGATGTTTAGTTTTGCGTTTGGGAAAGTTATCATCTGCTTAGTTATTTTTTCGCAAAGATAGATAAATTTTGCTTATCATGCGTTCCGAAGTCAGAAAAAACGAGTCGCAGCAATCCGATTTAACCATAATATGTTAGATTGCGGCGAAGATTTTTGCCCGATGTTATGAACAGCGATTGTTTATAACTTATTGATAACTTTTGTTTGAATATTTATAAAATTATGGATAATGCGCCTATCTTTGCAGCCAAATAAATTAAATATGCCGATACAAAACAGACGCTATAGTAGAAAAAATGATGCAAACGTGCCGGAAGTGAGCGAGTTGGGACACTTGCAGCCACAGGCACCAGAGTTGGAGAAGGCTGTATTAGGAGCGTTGATGATTGAGCAGGATGCGTATTCGCTGGTGAGCGAGATATTGCGTCCTGAAAGTTTTTATGAAAAGCGTCATCAACTTTTGTATAAGGCTATTACGACTCTGGCTCTCGAGCAGAAGCCTATTGACTTGCTTACCGTTGTTGAGCAGTTGAAAAGTTCGGGCGACCTCGAGGAAGTTGGCGGCCCGGTGTATGTAACCGAGCTTAGCGGTATGGTGGCATCATCAGCCCATATCTTGTTTCATGCACGAATCATCGCCCAGAAATTCCTTGCGCGCCAGCTCATAACCTTCACGAGCAACATTCAGACAAAGGCTTTCGACGAGACACAGGATGTCGAAGACTTGATGCAAGAGGCTGAAGGCTCGCTCTTCGAGATTTCGCAGCACAACATGAAGAAGGATTATACGCAGATTGACCCAGTCATCAAGGAGGCGTATGATATGCTTCAGAAGGCGGCTGCACGAACCGACGGTATGAGCGGATTGGCAACAGGTTTTACTCGTCTCGACAAGATGACGTCAGGCTGGCAGAATTCCGACCTTATTATTATTGCTGCCCGTCCTGCCATGGGTAAGACGGCTTTCGTGCTCTCGATGGCAAAGAACATGGCGGTTGATATGAAGATTCCGGTGGCAATGTTTTCTCTTGAAATGAGCAACGTACAGTTGGTAAACCGTCTTATCTCCAACGTGTGCGAAATTCCGGGCGAGAAACTGAAGAGCGGCCAGCTTGAACAGTACGAATGGGCTCAGCTCGACTATAAAATCCGCGACCTCTATTCGGCGCCTTTTTATGTCGATGATACTCCGTCGCTTTCGGTTTTCGAGCTGAGAACAAAGGCGCGACGACTTGTCCGCGAACATGGAGTAAAAATCATCCTTATCGACTACTTGCAGCTTATGAATGCAAGCGGAATGAGTTTCGGAAGCCGTCAGGAAGAGGTCTCTACCATCTCTCGTTCGCTCAAAGGTCTTGCCAAGGAGTTGAACATTCCGATTATTGCACTGAGTCAGTTGAACCGTGGTGTCGAAGGACGTGAAGGTATCGATGGAAAGCGACCTCAACTTAGCGACCTTCGTGAATCTGGAGCCATCGAGCAGGATGCCGATATGGTCTGCTTCATTCATCGACCTGAATATTACAAGATATACGAGGATGCCAAGGGTAACGACCTTCACGGCATGGCTGAAATCATCATAGCAAAGCATCGTAACGGTGCTGTGGGCGATGTGCTTCTGCGATTCCGCGGAGAGTATGTCCGCTTCCAGAATGCCGACGACGATTACGTTCCGCAGCCGGGCGAGAATATGTCGAGCTACAAGTCGAAGATGAACGACGATTTTTCCGAGGGACAGTATGCAATGCCAACGGCGGCAGACATTCCGCCTTCTGGTGGAGCTGACAGCAATCCGTTCGGAAGTCCGTACACATCGGGCAACGAGCCGATGCCTTTCTAAACAAAGACCATAAGTCCATTCCTTGAAAAAGGGATTATCAATAGCGTGTCATTCTGAGTGTGAATTCCGAGTGACACTTTTTTTGTTTTTTATGAATGTCGTTTTGTATATTTTTTATAACTTTGCGCGATTTATTGTTTTTGAGTAAAAAATAACTATATATGAATATCTCTTATAATTGGCTGAAGGAGTATGTAGATTTCGACCTTTCAGCACAAGAAGTGGCTGATGCACTTACAAGTGAAGGTCTTGAAGTTGGCTCTGTTGAAGAGGTGCAGACAATCAAAGGCGGTCTGCAGGGGCTTGTTGTGGCTGAAGTGCTTACATGCGAGGCACATCCTAATTCAGATCACATGCACATTACAACCGTAAACATCGGCGAGGCTGAGCCTGTGCAGATTGTGTGCGGTGCTGCAAACGTTGCTGCCGGTCAGAAGGTAATCGTTGCAACGCTCGGCACAAAGCTTTACGATGGTGACGAATGTTTCACTATCAAGAAGAGCAAGCTGCGCGGCGTTGAGAGCAACGGTATGATTTGTGCAGAAGATGAGATAGGTATAGGAAACGATCATAGCGGTATCATCGTGCTTCCTAACGACGCTGTCGTAGGAACACCTGCTGCCGAATATTATAACATCAAAAGCGATTATGTGATCGAGGTCGATATCACTCCAAACCGTGCCGACGCTTGCTCACACTACGGCGTGGCTCGCGACCTTTACGCATGGCTCGTTCAGAACGGATACAAGACGTCAATCCATCGTCCAAGTGATGAGGCTTTTGCCGTTGACAACAACGATTTGGAGATTGATGTTGATGTTCAGAATACCGAGGCTTGTCCTCGTTACGCAGCCGTAACAGTTTCTGACTGTGAGGTTAAGGAAAGTCCTGATTGGTTGAAGGATAAACTTCGTACTATCGGCTTGCGTCCAATCAACAACATCGTGGATATCACCAATTATATTATGATGGCATACGGACAGCCATTGCACTGCTTCGATGCTGATATGATTGACGGCAAGAAGGTTGTTGTTAAGACAATGCCTGACGGAACTCCGTTCGTAACTCTCGATGGCGAGGAGCATAAGTTGAGCGACCGCGACCTTGCAATCTGCAATGCTAACGCTCCGATGTGCATCGCCGGCGTATTCGGCGGAAAGGGCTCTGGAACATACGAGACAACAAAGAACGTATTGTTCGAGAGTGCATACTTTAACCCAACTTGGATTAGAAAGAGTGCGCGCCGTCATGGCTTGAGCACTGATGCTAGCTTCCGTTTCGAGCGTGGAATCGACCCTAACGGTCAGATTTACGCATTGAAGCAGGCTGCAATCTTGGCTAAGGAACTTGCCGGAGGTAAGGTGTCAATGCAGATTAAGGATGTTTATCCAAATCCGAT
>JBGUGY010000159.1:0-2255 GCA_045111775.1 Bacteroidaceae bacterium
TGCGCATATCCGTAAAAGAAACAAACGACGACAAGAATGAGAGTATCGGCAATCATAACCGACTTATATCCAACGCTATCGATAATTTTTCCGACCATCGGAGCCAAGACAAAGCAGGCAATTGCCGAGACGGCAAACAGCAGGCTTACAGTTCCGGCATCGGCTCCGTAAAACAGAATCAAAACGTACGGACCAAACGTAAAAAATACTTGCTTGCGAGCGCCGTAAAACACCTCGAGCATATAGTATTTCGTAAACTTCTTTCTGAAATAAAAGCGGCTCTTTGTCTTGTCGGTCTTGCTTTCGCCCGTAAGCCGAAGGCTCACAAGCATGGCTACCAGCATAAACACAGCCGCCACAACGAACATAGGAACAAACAAATTGCTGCTCTGTACAAAAGCAAAAGCCACAATTACAGCCACATATCCCAGCAGATTGCCTATCTGATAAATCGAATTCTGATAGCCGAGCGCCTGTCCGCCTTTGCCTTCGCGCGAATATTCGAGCGAGAGCGTATTCTTCATGCCAAGTTGCATATGCTCGCCCGTTGAATAAATGAAAATAGCAAGTATAACCATCCATTTCACTGGCGAAATGAATGTCTGCATGGTCATTCCCACAACCATTATGAACATTCCGATTTTGTACACTCGCTCGGCGGTAGACTTGTAGAACAGAGCCAGAATAAAGATAAGCATCAGTCCCGGAAGTTCACGGAAGAACTCAGTCACGCCTCTGTCAAACTCCTGAATTTTAACGACTTCTGCCATATAGTTATCGATTACGCCCTTGTAAAGTCCGAAACCGATTGCCGAAAGCAGCAGCGAAAGGAAGAAAGAACGATAACACGATTCTTCCTTAAAGATATTTGTAAATCGTTTCATCTTGCCTACTTCTGAATTAGTGCCGAAACAATATCGCCATGCCGTTTTTCATCATCCTTAACACTCTGAACCTCAGGAAATTCAGATATCAAATGCTCGTATGCCGCGGCAGCATCATATTCGCCTTTTGCAATAAGTTTATACAGGCGGTCGCGCCCCATAATGTAGTAAAGAGCGGCTATCAGATACGATTTTGCCTTTCCGGGCTTGAGAGCCTCCTTTGTGTAACGGTGAAAGACGCTTGCATGTCTGCCCTCTTCTTTTGCCAACTGCACGAAGACAGCCCTCTCCTCTTCGGTCTTCACGGCTTTTGCCAATCGCTGATACATAAGCACAGCATCCAACTCGCCTTGTTGGCTGCGCAATAGTTCTTTTTTTTGTTGTTGTGTCATTTTTATGTTTGTTTTCAAGTGTGAAATCTGCAATAAGATGCAAAATTACACAAAATCCGCCAAACAACTGATAACCTACAAATAATTGTGGCAAACTCAGAAAAGTAATTTGCAGAAACAGTCAGAAAAAAGGCTGTAAAATACTATTTTACTACGAAATTTACACCATCCAAATCAATCAGTTGCTTTCCATTCCGGAATTTTCGGTAGGTATCAATTTCCGAAAAATCATTTGTCAGATTGAATTCGTTCTTCTCTCCGCACAACAACTTCAACGGAACATCGCCGTAGAAAGAAGCCCATTGCGAATATGTTGACGGCGGACCAGCAATATAATCGCACTTCGAAAGCAGATACAAATCGCAGATGCCACTGCTTTCGCTATTGTAAAAGAACGAGAATCCATCGGTACATTCTGGCGGAACGGTTTCGTTTGATGTAATAACAAAGAAAATCTTCTCGCCAACATTCTGACGCACAATCTCTTGCATCACATTACGGTAGAACGAAAAATCGAAATAATATTTCGCCTCACGCCAAATTTTGTAATCGCCACGGCGGATATGGATTCCTACAATCTTGCAGCCTTCGTTCTCTTTTCTGATACCGTTTATCGTTTTGTCGGCATATTCAAGAACATCGGGTTGCGGAGCAAAGCATCTCTTTATCACTTCCTTATGTTTTGCAACAAATCTGTCGTCGAAACGACTTTTCCACGAATTTACGAATGTCAGAAATTTTTCGCTTCCGTTGAGCATCGAAGTCGGAACGCCGTAAACGCCACTGTTAACCGAATCGAAATAGACTTCATCGCCACTTTTTCCACAAAAAATGGCAACGAGCTTGTTCAGTCTTCGCGACATGACATTCTTGCCAGCATTTTCGGTCTCAAAAATCGACCTTATATATTTATGAAAATCGGGGAAAAGCGAACTGTACTTGCTGCAAAAAAACAGCAGCATCAGACTTTGATTGTGTT
>JBGUGY010000160.1:0-3229 GCA_045111775.1 Bacteroidaceae bacterium
ATCATCTGAATGCCGTGGCTCTTGCTGTTGTTGCGTGCTATGATGTCGGTAAACGCAGGATGCCAGCGCATCGTGTCGCATCCCGGAAGGGCATTCGTCATCACCTCTTCCTGACGCTCTTCGGGAAAGAAGGCGATAATCTGCTCAACGTCCTTGCCAAGCACATATTCAATCGGCTTAACCTCCTTTACGCTCACGTTGAGAAGACTGAAGACCTCGTCGGTCTCCTTGCTGAAAGCGGTGGCAAAAAGCCCCTGCGAGGTTGCAAAAGTAATCGGAAAAGGGTTAGACTTATGATATTCTACCAGACTTTCAAGGTCGCGCTGACTTACATAGTCGCTGTAAAGCACCTTGCCCGACGCATCCTTGCACACCGCGCCGTTC
The DNA here is from genome assembly GCA_045111775.1 of Bacteroidaceae bacterium. GTDB lineage: Bacteria > Bacteroidota > Bacteroidia > Bacteroidales > Bacteroidaceae > Ga6A1. Next base: position 385 of record JBGUGY010000160.1, read on the forward strand.
ACCATCACGATGCCGTCGTATTCGAGTCCTTCGAGATTATTGATGAAATACTGAGGTCTGCCCGTGGCTATAAAAATGCGTATGCCCTTCTTTCGGGCGCGCCTGATGGCAGCCAGAGTGCTTTCGGGAATGGTGTGCGTCTTGAACGACACCAGCGTGCCGTCGATGTCAAAGAAAATAGAATGAATCATTTTTACCCTAATTACAGAAAAAGAAAAAAGGCCAGCGGATAAATCCGATAGCCTTTTTGTACGCTCTCAGGGGATCGAACCCTGGACCCACTGATTAAGAGTCAGTTGCTCTACCAACTGAGCTAAGAACGCATTTTGTTTTCAACATTCAGTCTCAACAACCTTACTGCTGAATTGCGGTGCAAAGATACTGCTTTTATTTGAACCTCCAAACTTTTTCTGGATTTTTTTGCAGAAAAATTAAAAAAATAGCGGTTATTTCATTCCGCGAGCCTCGAAAATGCGGTCTTTGGCATCTACAATCTCCTTGAACTTCTTCTCGGCAGCAGCCTTAATATCGTCGCCCAAAGTAGCCACCCTATCGGGATGATGCTGAAGAACCATCTTCTTGTACGCTCTGCGAACCTCGTCGTCTGAAACATCAGGCGTGATGCCAAGCACCTTGTAAGCCTCTTCGAGCGATGAGCCGCCAAGACTAAGCAACTGGTTTACGATATCTATATTCAGATTCATGCTCACGGCAATCATGCGAAGAGCGTCTATTTCGTCATCGGTAACCTTGCCGTCGGCCTTGCTTATCTCAACAAGGAAAGCCATTAGCTGGGTGCGCTGCTCAACAGTCATAACGCCTGCCATCTGCATACAGCATTGCGTTGTCTGGTTCTGCCAGTTATAATCGCCTATCTGTTTTTTCTGCGCGAACAGTTTCTTCAGAATTTCGTCGCCCTCACGACTGGCATCCTCGCCGAACGTGCGCTTGAGGAAGCCGCGCACATACTCCATCTCGCTGTGCATAATCTTGCCATCGGCAGCTATGACATGGGCTGCCAGAATCATCAGCGAGAAGAGGAAGCCGTTGCGCTCGGTCTGCTGAGCGCGTGTCTTGCCATCGAACGCCGAACTTTTTCCGTCGCCGTCTGTTCCGCCACCAAAGAAACTACTCTTGCCTGCCGACTCATCGTCGAACAAATAGCCCAACACGAATCCAGCCACCGCACCTACCGGTCCGCCAAGAAAACCTCCTGCCAATAAACCAATCCACTTACCTTTAGCCATAACCCTAATTCTTTTTACGTTCTGCTGCGAATATACAAAAAAATTATTGTTATAAGCAAGCGATTTTGGCGCAAATTTGCACCACATTCGGTTTAGGACAGAAATAAACTGATTTAATTCGGTTATTTCGCCGAATCTTCATAACTTTGCACCCGGAATTTTCAAACACGTATTATGGAATATTTACCAAACGACCCAGCCATGCTGGTTTCAAGCATAAACATGCTTCTTCGCGACGATGAGTTCGACTCACTCGAATCGCTCTGCTGCTATTTCGACCGCGAGATAGACGAGTTGAAGAAATATCTGTTCGAGAACGGATACGAGTACAACGAATCGCAAAAGCAAATGCGCCCTGTGGGCATCGAGGCTTAGATGATTACGCGGCACAACATAGAAACGGCATACAGTTTCTTTCACCAGAAACTGAGGGTATATCAGTATTCAAACCTCGACTGGCAGAAGGATGACATCGAATACGCCATCTCGTCGTATATCGAGGACATGGACAAGGAACTGTACGCCAAGATTTCGGACGGCAAGCCCAACTTTCTGCTCGACCACACGCGGTTTAGCGAAGACATGGCAAAAGCCGTTGGTACAATGGAGCAAATGCTTGGATTATAGAAAACAAAAGGGGGGCATCTTTTACAATGTTTAAAAGATGCCCCTCTTTTTACCCTATACAATAAAACAGATAAAATAAGATTGCAATGTTAGTAATACAACTCCTGAAACATCTCAGGTCCAACCTCTTCCTCCTGATCTATAACCTGACTTCCGACACCGAAGTCTAACTCAACTGAACTGAGGTTATCCCCGCTCCTCAACTCGTCAAACACTACAATGTTCCCATTCTTGTCGGCTGTGTTCCAAACAGCGAAATAATTACGATTGTTCATAGCGCAAAAACATTTAAATTAAAAAAGTTTTTCTTTTAAATTTCTCGGTTTATATAATTCTAAAAAGTTCTTCTTTTTTTATTCTGTTGCAAATGTACATATATATTTCAACAATAACAAAAAAACATTCTTAATTTTTGTTAAATAACGCTATATTTTTCGCACTTATTGTTCATATTAACAAACAGTTAAGTACATTTTGCGCACATGCGGCTAAACAATCACCTTGCAACTTAGGGTGCGGCGGAAAATCTCGGCTGCACGTTTGGATTTCTCGCTGTCGAGATCGTCGAGATTTTTGAGTTTGTAATCGATGCCAAGATTCTCGTACTTGTATTTTCCCATGGTGTGATATGGCAGAATCTCCACCTGCTCGATAACTGTAAACTGTGCCAGATAGTCTGCCACGGCTTGCAGATGTTCATCGTCGTCGTTTATCGTCGGAGTTACGACGTGGCGAATCCACACGGGCTTTCCTATCTCCTGAAGATAGTGCATGAAGCGGTCGTTGTTGGTACGCTCGCATCCCGTAAGGCGCGGATGAAGGTTGTCGTCAACGGTCTTTATGTCGAGCAGAACGAGGTCGGTATGCTGAAGCACGTGCTTCGCCTTGTCCGAGAACACCACGCCCGATGTATCGAGCGCCGTGTGCAAGCCATTCTGCTTACAGAGTTCGAAGAACTCAGCAACGAAATC
>JBGUGY010000161.1:0-10834 GCA_045111775.1 Bacteroidaceae bacterium
GCATTGAATAGAGCCATAACAGCTTTATTTGTAATACTTTAGAAAATGTACAACAGAAAACCATTGATTTTTAATTTAATTCAGAAAACACATGAGAAAAATTTTATCTTCATTTATTCTTGGTGCAATGGCCGTATCTGCCGTAGCGCAGAACCACGCACTTAAGATTAGTACGGAAACAGCATCAACTAACGCATGGGACAAGCAGGTACAGATTAACATTGCCGATGCAAATCTTGCCGAGGCTACCCAATATAAAATCACATTCGACGTAAAGGTAGATGGTGCTGCTTTCACCTTTGGTGTTCAGACCGTTGATGCCAACAGCGCACATCTTGGCATCTGGAACGCAACAGCTGCCTTCAACTATATTGCCGACTGCAAGCCTACAACAGACTGGAGCGTGTATACCGGCTATACCGACGAGGTAGCACACGAGGCTTGCTGCGTACATTGTCCTAAAGCCGATACTCACACAGGCTCAAGCCCTATTAAATGTCCTGAAAGCGAGGGCGAGGTTTGCCCAACCGAGGAGATTAAGTATGCAACCAACACACTCTACTTTAATGTAGGTAAGTTGGCAGGAACTCTGTATGTAGATAACATCAAAGTTTATTCAGGAAACGGCGAATTGGTCTACACTCAGGACTTTGAGTCGGACGGCGTTCTGGGTAAGGTAAAAACTCCGGGATGGGGCGACCATACCAAACTTGCAATCACAACAGAGGCTATTGAAGTTCCTTCAGCAACAGGAGTAAACGGAGTGAAGGCTGAGGCTCAGGCAAGCAAGCGCGTAGAGAACGGTAAGATTGTTATCGAAAATAACGGCAACAAATATAACGTAGCCGGTCAGATAGTGAAATAACAGGATTTTTTGATTCAATAATTGTTATTAATTGGTTGTACATTCGTGGCACACCTTGCTCGGCAAAAGGCAGGTGTGCCATTTTTTTACGACCAGCCGCGTTTGTCGATACAAATGCGGAGATAGTCTCGTTTTTATGAAAAAAGAGCCATCAGCATAACCCTAACTTGTGAAAAATGTGTTAATTTTGCAGCCATGAACATGCCGGGTATGCCACACAACATGCGCGTGAGGTTTGCAGTCATCGACTCGAACATACTCACCGGAATAGGACTTCAGGAGATTCTTGAAGACATCATTCCTGTGGCAGAGGTTGTTCTGCTCCGCTCGTTCGACGAACTTGTAGAGGCGCAAACCGAGATGTTTGCACACTTTTTCGTCTCGTCGCGTATATATTTTGAGCATGCGCAGTATTTCCGCAACCATTCAACCCGAAGCATAGTCCTTGTAAACGGCGACCTTAACATCAGCGGCGTAAAGACTATTAACGTGTGCCAGAGTGAGCAGAACGTGGTGCGCGACATTCTTGCACTTCAGCGTGGACAGCACGGCCCTCACGGCGCTGTGCCTATGCCTCCGATGGTTATGAAGCAGAAGAGTGGCGTAGAGCTGTCGGCTCGCGAGGTAGAGGTGGCGGTTCTTCTGAGCAAGGGATTCATAAACAAGGAGATTGCCGACAGGATGGATATAAAGGAGAGCACCGTGATATCGCATCGCAAAAACATAATGGAAAAACTAAAGGCACGTTCGCTTGCCGACATCATCGTATATTCGGTTATGAACGGTCTTGTTGATGCCAGCGAACTGTAATTTGTAACATCTTGCTTATAACTATGTAACACCGATTGTTAGTGTTAAGTGATAAAAAATATTATCTTTGCGCAAATTTGATTTTTTATAACACTTAATACTAAATGGATAAGAAGATTATTTTTAGCTTTGTGCTGCCTTTGGTAGCCTCTTCTGTGATGGCACAGACACAGAATGAAAACAGTATCTTTGGCAAAGTGTACAAAGTTGTCATCGAGAACTCTGTGGAGACACAGAAGGTGAGCAGTCCTGATGGCAGACTGGTTGTTGATGTGGTGTGCGACAATGGAGCTCCTGCATATTCCGTTTCGTTCGACGGAAAGGAGTGTATCTCTAAGAGTGCGCTCGGACTGAACACAAACGTTGGCGACTATTCGCGCGAACTTTCGCTTAGCGGCGTAACCGATGAATCTAAGATAACCGACGATTACACCTTGTATAACATAAAGAACAGCAAGAACCATTACGAGGCAAACGCCCGCACATATACCTTTTCTCTGAAAGATAAGAAGGTTATGGAGGTAGAGTTTCAGGTAAGCAATAACAATATAGCATTCCGCTATCATCTGCTGCCTCACAAAGAGACAAAATGCTGCGTGATAAATACCGAGGCAACAGGCTTTAACATGACCGACGGCACAACAACGTTTATGTGTCCTCAGATGGGATATATGACTGGCTTTGCCCGTACCGCTCCAAGTTACGAGACTCATTACGAGGCTGATGCCGAAATGGGCAAGAACGGCTGGGGACAGGGTTACACATTCCCTTGTCTGTTCCGCAAGGCTGACGGCGCAAAGAACATCTGGATTCTGGTTTCTGAAACAGGCGTGGACGGAAATTATTGCGCTTCTCGCCTCGACAACAAAGGCGGAGCAAAATATCAACTTACATTCCCGGGAGTGGAAGAGAACAACGGCTACGGCTCAAATACCGTTCAGGCTGAGTTGCCAAGTTTCACTCCTTGGCGCACAATTACCGTTGGCGACGGCTTGAAAAATATTGTAGAAACTACAATTACATGGGACGTCCTGAAGAGCGACGTGAAGATGGCCGACAGAGACGCATCTGCCAAGAAATACGGTCGCGGAAGTTGGTCGTGGATTATTGCCAACGACGAGAGTTGCAACTTCGACACTCAGAAAGAATATATCGACTTTAGTGCGGCAATGGGCTGGGAGTCGCTTCTTGTAGATGCCATGTGGGACGTTCAGATTGGTCGCGACCGTATTGCCGAACTTGCAAAATACGGCAAGAGCAAGGGCGTGAACCTCTTCTTGTGGTACAACAGCAACGGTAAGTGGAACGATGCCCCTCAGACTCCGCGCAACTGCATGGACGTATCATATCGCCGTCGTGCCGAGATGAAGTGGATGCAGAGCATTGGCATCCGCGGTATAAAGGTCGATTTCTTCGGCGGAGACAAGCAATGTACAATGCAACTTTACGAGGATATCCTTCGCGATGCTCAGGAGTTCGGTCTGCTCGTAATCTTCCACGGATGTACGCTGCCAAGAGGCTGGGAGAGAATGTATCCTAACTATGCGGCAAGCGAGGCTGTCCGCGCAAGCGAGAACCTTCATTTTAACCAGAGCGACTGCGACCGCGAGGCTAAGGATGCCACATTCCTGCCGTTCCTTCGCAATACCGTGGGTAGTATGGATTTTGGCGGAAGCACGCTTAACTGGTACTACAACCCTAAGAACAACAACGAGATGTGGGGCGGTCATCGCGTAACATCTGATGTATTTGCACTTGCAACCGCAATCCTGTTCCAGAGTCCGGTTCAGCACTTTGCCATGGCTCCAAACAATCTGAAGGATGCTCCGCAATGGGCTGTAGAGTTCATGAAGAACGTGCCAACAACTTGGGACGAGGTTAAGTTTATCGACGGTTATCCGGGCAAGTATGTTGTGCTGGCTCGTCGTACTGGCAACAAGTGGTACATCGCCGGCATCAACGCCGAGAAGACTCCGCTGAAGCTGAAGCTGGCTCTGCCAATGTTCGAGGCTGGCAAGACTGTAGATTTGTATAGCGACGACGCAAAGCTGAACGGCGGCGTTAAGCAGATAAAGATATCAAAGAAGAAGGAAGTTAACGTGGTAATTCCATGTAACGGCGGTTTCGTTATAAAGTAAGTTCCGCTGTTCTGCAAAAAAAATCCGCATCGTCTTTCGGGGCGATGCGGTATTTTTTTGTTAATGCGCAAGTTCGGGATTTGATTCAATTCATTATAACTTGTTGCTTATGTAAAATATTACAGCGTTGATTGTCTGTATGTTGAACTCATTATAGACGCTGAAAGCGTCATTTCCGAAAAACATTTCGTGATACAGAAAAATGTATTTCGTTATCCCGAACAGTTTTGTTAATAATCCAAAAGGATAGGTACTTTGTTCTCGAGCGAATATTTGGCAGCACGATAGAATATAGAAAAGGCAAGTTTTGCCTCAGACTCTATATTGGGTTTTGCCTTGCTTAACATGCTGAGTTTTTCAACGGTCAGATTTTTCAGGTCTGCAAGGTTTATTGCAGCACCTTTTGAACCGGGACCTTCGGTCTTTCGCCAGTTCAGAATCGTTTCTTCATCGGCTTTCCAGCACATTTCGTTAATCTTGTTCAGCTCGTTCAGAAGGTTTCCGGCAGTTGAGATGGCGATATTGGTGTCGTTTGGTGCTTTTCCCTCGAAAATGATTTCTCTCTCGTAAGGCAGCCATGTCGAAACATCATGAAACAGCGACCATCTTGAGGTGTAATAGCTGTCGCGCCCGATGCGTTTAATCAGCGGATGTGAGCTGAGGTCTTCGGGAAGCGTCTCTGGAATCTTCTCGTTGTAGATTTTTGCCGCCGCTACCAGAATAAGTGCTCCGTAGCCGCTCCAGTCGGGCTTGTCGGTGTAATAGTCCTTGTCGTTGTTCTCTTCCCAGACCGGAAGTGATATTTTCTCCTTTTTCTTGAATAGGCTGAAAAACGATTTAGGCTTTTGCATGTCCTTTTCAATCACGCCTACAACTTGGTCTCTCCATTTCGATACAAATTTGCAGATTTCCTCAGGCGAGTTTTTATTGCCTTCTTCCTCGTCGTCAGGTGTCACTTTTGTGTATCCATGTCCATTAGCCTCGGCGTATTGCTGCAATTGTGTCTTCCAATTGCCCGAGATGTAGCGCGTTAGCGTACCAGCGTAGATGTCTAATCCCATTTTGTTTGTTAGTTTATAGTGTTAGAAAGTACAAATATAATGATTTCTTGTTATGAACGCAATTGTTGCTGCTGATTTTTTTTCATTAACTACACACCTCGTATTCTTTTTTCATCTCGGGCAGAAGACGCTTGAGTTGGTTTACCGACGGAATGAAACTCTTGTACTCCGTTAGGATGAACTTCTTTACAAGCTCGAACTTATCCTCGAAATCGTTGTCGCGGCAGAGGCGCAGGAACACTACGCCGCGGATTATCTGCTCTGGTGCTGTGATGCCTCGGATTATCTTAACCCAATCGGGATAGGCTTTGATGTCTGAGCAGAGTCTTTCCCACAAGAACTGCGGAGACGAATAATCCTCTACAAAGTCGCCGAACTTTTCTTCGATAAACTGCCATGTGGCAAGGCAGAGTTTCTTAACATCTTTGTCGCTAACGCATTCACTATCATTTAGTTTGACTATTTTCTTTGGAAGCTCGAGTTCTATCGTTCCTTGGTGGTCGCCGTCGCGCGATTTTAGCTTAATGTCTATCTTTTGCATCCATTCTTCGACCTTGTCGAGGCGGATGCTTGGCGGATAGATGCAGAGCCGTCCGTTCTTGCCGACCGTAAACGAGAAGATGAGGTTGCCCACATCGGTAGGGCGCGTATAGTAGAACACGTCTTTATAGCGTTGCACGTTGCAGAAGCCGTGGCTGCGCAGACTCGCGTCGAGATAGCAGCCAACAATCTCTATTGTGTTCTTCTGCATTTGGGTGCTTTCAGTCTTTTCTTTGCTGGCATTGTTGTCTTTCTTGCCAAGGAAAAAATCCATAAACTGCTTTTGCAGGCTTCGGGATTCCTTCGGGATGCGTTCGGGATCGAGCAAAGACAGAAGTTCTTGGTTTACCTGCTCTGCCGGAGTTGGCACGAATTTCTTTGCCGTCTTCTTTTTAGGCTTCTCTGTTGTGGCAGATACTGGCGTGAAGTTTTTTGCAACCATAGCCCTTATCTTCTCCATCTCTGCCTCTTCGGTTGGAGAGTCCATGCTGTACTTTGGCTCGATGGTTGGAAGAAGTTGCTTCAACTTTTCGTAATACGGAATAAAGCGTTTACGCAGATATGCTTCTTTATGTTCGTAAAGTCTGTATTCAACCAGCTTTACCTTGTCTTGAAACAGAGGATCATTACACAATTTTGATATAATCAACGCTCTAAAATATCCATCAAAATTACCAAAAAGAAGTCCTTTCTCATAATGAACCCATGAAATATTTGCATTATTCAACTCTTCCATCTTGCGAACTATATTCGGCAGATACAAGTATGTCTCTACAAACTTCTTGGCAGTACCAAAAAGATAATCCAAGAAATAATCAACAACCATATTTACGTCATCCTCTGTTTCGATAACATTATCATTATATTTATTCAAAAAAGTGTGTTCCTCTAAAGTATCACGATATATATCTTTATCGTTTATTATCATCCCATTACCGGGTATAACTTCCGTATTTCCAATACATTCAGACACATAGAGTTCTATTTCATTAATCTTCATGGAAATGTATGAGAATCCAACTTTTCCAACAGAGAATCCCATATAAAAAGAAACTTTATACAGTTTGCCATCAAGCACATAAGTTGGATTATATCCAGACTTATACGCCTTCCAACCAAGTGGTTTTAATGCCTCATCAAGTCTCTTAAAGACTATTTTCTTTATTTCACTTCCTAACATATTATTTTTTAAGCGAGTTTTACGAATTTATATTTGTCTTTTGGTAAAAGACTATCGTTACAAAATTACGGAATAAATCAGAATGAGTGGCTAAATCTGCTTAGATTTTTGTGAAAAATATAGTTTTTGTCCTTTTTCATACATTGCATTTCGGTCTGTTTGACCTGTATCAAGAATATCGCTTTTTATGCTAAAAAACATGTTTTTTATTTGTCCGATATTTAAAACCTCTATATCTTTGCATCGTCAAACAAGGAGATAAAGTACTGGTAAAAAAGATGTTGGGTACTGAAATGCAATCTGAGGATGACAAAATGTAGATTAATAAAAACGGATAACTAAAAGAATAATAGAAGATATGAAGAAGTTTTTTCTAACAGCAATCGCTGTAATGGCTTTCGCAACCGTAAGCATGGCAGCAGACAACAACAAGTCTAACGTTACTGTAAACTCTGCAAGACTGAGCGCATATTTGGAACTTTCAGACGCTCAGTACGAGAAGATTGACGCAATAAACAACGATTTCGAGGCTTCTATGGCAGAGGCTGAGAAGACTGAGAACAGCGAGGAGAGAGCAAACAAGATGCGCAAGGCCGTTCTTGACAACTGCAAGAAGATGCGCGAGAATCTTAACGATGTTCAGTATTCTAAGTATCTTAGCGTTATAAACGCAACAATGAACAACAAAGGTCTGCAGTCTGTAGTTAAGTAACAACTGGAATTCTATAAAAGATAAAAACAAGCCAAAAAATTAGGAGTCTCTGTAGGGAGGCTCCTTTTTTGCCCTTTATTTAATTATAACCGAAATGCAAAATCTGAGAAAAGAACTGAGAAAGTTGGCAGCCCCAATATGGATTGAGGTGATGCTTATGATGCTGGTTGGCGCAACCGACACGTTTATGCTGGGACATTATTCAGACTCGGCGGTGGCGGCGGTAGGCGTTGTAAACCAGCTTGTTAATCTTGCCTTCCTTGTCTTTCAGGTTATCAACATAGGCACTCTGGTTATGTGCTCGCAGTATATCGGCGCAAAGCAGAACGACAACGTGCTCCAGACCATGGGAACGGCTCTTGCCGTAAACATAACGATGGGCTTGTTGGTGAGCGCGCTGCTGTATGTGTTCCGCGATTTCTGGCTGTCGCTGATGGGCGTCAAGGAGGAGCTGCTTCAGTATGCCCTTCCGTACATGAAGATTGTGGGCGGATTTGCCTTCCTTCAGGCTATATCTATGGCTATTGGCGCAGGACTGCGTTCGGCAAACATGCCAAAGTATCCTATGTATGTTACGCTTTTCTCTAACGTTCTTAACATCATCGGAAACTACATGCTCATTTTCGGAAACTTCGGAATGCCGGCTCTGGGCGTTTCGGGTGCTGCCATGTCTACCGTCTTTGCCCGACTCATAGCCATGTGCATCCTTATCTATCTGCTTCACAGCAAGTGGATTCCGAGCTTTCCTCTCAAGATGTTCCGTCCCTTCCCTTGGGATAAGCTGAGAAACATTCTGAAGGTGGGATTGCCGTCGGCAGGCGAGAATATGTCGTACGATGCGGCTCAGGTTGTGTGTACCGCCATGATTGTTACGATGGGAACGGTTTCGCTTGCCACCCGAATATATGTGTTTAACATAACATGCTTTGCGTGCCTTTCTGCCATCGCGCTCGGTCAGGCAGGAGCAATAAGCATAGCCCATCTGGTGGGCGGAGAGAGGCGAAATGCCGCCTTTCTGATAGGCAGGTATGTTATGATATGGTCGGTGGTGATATCAATCGTCATGGCGGTTGTGTTTGCCGTCTTTGGCCGTCAGGTGCTCGGACTAATGACTACGAACGAGGAGATTATCTCGCTCGGCTGCAAAATATTCTACATAAACATATTCCTTGAGATAGGCAGAGCCATAAACATCTACGCAACCAACGCCCTGCGTGCTGCCGGAGACATTTATTTCCCGTTCCTGCTGGGCGTTATAGTGATGTGGAGCTGCCAAGTAGGGTGCGCTTATCTGTTTGGAATACATTTCGGATGGGGACTTATAGGCTGCTGGATTGCCTACGCCCTCGACGAGAATATCCGAGGCATTATTTTTGTGTGGCGCTGGAACTCTCAGAAGTGGATGAAAAAGAGGCTGATAAAATCGTAAACTTGCGCATGGTAAAGCCTATGTAGCCGATTGTTCCCACGATGTGAACGGTTGCCATCATCCAGAAGGTGCTGTCGTAACCGAAGTGTTCGGCTACGATACCGCCAAGCAGGATGCCCAGTCCCAAACCCAAGTCCCACGACGTGAGTATTGTGCTGTTTGCCGTGCCGCGCTCGTTGTGGTGCGCAATGTTGATAATCATGTTCTGAAAGGCAGGCCACATGTGTCCGTTGCCCAGTCCGATGAGTATGCCCGATGTGTAGTAGCCAATCATCGAAGGGTAGGCTATAAACAGGGTGTAGCCCACGGTAGAGAGAAGGATTCCCTTTAGGGCGTTGCTCGTTAGCTTGCCGTCGCGCAGCGATTTGTTGCCTTGCAGACGCGAGAAGATAAGTCCGGCAGAGAGCAGCATGAAGAACGTTCCCGTGCCCTCGGTTATGCCCAGATGCTCCTTTCCGTATATGGCAAGATAGTTGCTCAGAACGCCCCAGCAGAATCCGAAGAAGCACATGTTGAGAGCCAAGAACCATCCGCGCGAGAGGAAGAAACGGTCGAGCGAGATGGTAGTCTTGCTTGCGATAACCTGCTTCTGCTGCGGAACGATGCGCGACGCGTTGAAGAAGCCTATTCCGGCAACGATGAAAGCCGTCCAGAACAGGATGTCGAAGTTGTGGAAATAATGGTGCAGGTAAATTCCGATGGTGGGCGCGATGGCAGATGCCAGATTGTTGCTCAGTCCGTAAAGCCCTATGCCCTCGTTTCGGCGCGATGGCGGAAGAACGTCGATTGCCATCGTGCTGTTAGACACGGTGCTCGCCCCGAACGGTCCGCCGTGAAGCGTACGGAAGATGGCAAAGAGCACAAGGCTTCCAGCCACAATATATCCGCCGAAGATGATGAAATACAGGAACAGGCATACCAGAAGCACCTTCTTGCGAGGAAAACTGTCGGCAATGAATCCGCTGAACGGACGCGTTATGAGCGCCACGAGCGTATAGCCCGACAGCACAAGACCAATCATATCCTTCGAGGCATCGAACGTCTCGCTAAGATAGATGGGCAGCAGCGGTGTTAGCAGATAGAACGAGAAGAAGAGCGAGAAATTGGTTATCATCACTCTGTTGTAATTGCCGTTCCACAGTTTATCTTTTTCCATGACTTCTTTTTACCTATGTAATACTATTTAAATAACTACGCCGTACTGATGCTTTATCTCTTCCATTACGAAGGTGCTCTCGAGCGAGCCAAGCATCGGCAATTTGCCCAGCACGTTAAGGATGAATTCCTGATAGTACTTCATGTTGGGCGAATGGATTTTAAGCAGATAGTCGAACTTGCCCGAGATGTTGTAGCACTCGGTAACCTCGGGGATGTCGCGCACCGCCTCGGTAAACTGCTGCGCCATCTCGCGGTTTATGGTGCTCAGCTTAACGCTACAGAACACCACGAAGCCCTTGTGCAGCTTCTCGGCATCGAGAACGGTTATGTACCTCTTTATATAGCCTTCGTTTTCGAGCCTCTTTATGCGCTCAAACACGGGCGTGAGGCTGAGGTGGCACTCGGCGGCAACCTGCTTTGTTGTCAGCTTGGCATTCTGTTGCAGCGTGCGCAGAATAAGAATGTCCTTTTCGTCGAGACTTTCTTGTGTGGTTACTTTTTCTATCATACTATTGTTCTTTGGTGTTTGTGTTAGTCTTTTCTGCCAAATTATGGCAAAGATAGATATGTTTTCCGAGAAATTCAAGTTCTTGGATATTTTTTCTGAACTACCAGCCGAATTATAGATTTATGTCATTTTCCTTTAGCGTGGAAGAGGCGTTTGAGTGATTTTTGCCATGAAAGCCCTGTTTTTAGCCGATTTTTGTGATAGATAAAATTTCTGCCAACGACTTCTGAAAGTCAGATTTTCTTAATATTGTTTCTTTAAAAACATATAATCGTAGTGATATTTTCCATAATTTTAAATTTGTTTGGATTATATTTCTATTCTCTCTACCTTTGCAAACGTAAACAACAAACAATAACTCCTCCTTGCTTCTGTTCATCAGAATCTTGGATACAAAAAAGAAAGGAACGCAATTATGACACAGCAGAAATTT
>JBGUGY010000162.1:0-7695 GCA_045111775.1 Bacteroidaceae bacterium
CGTCATCATACTTGTCGCAATACTCGTACTCGTCGTCGCAGCCAATCTTGTCGGGGTTGTAAAGACGGAAGTCATCGTTCACAAACCAGTTGGCTGTTAGGAAATCCAGATGCACGTTTCCGCCAAGACTGTTGGAGATGGCAAAGTCGTAGCCTATTCCGAACGACAGACCGCAGTATCCCTTCGATGTTTTGTTTGAGTACAGACGATAGTCGTTACTCTGGAATCTTACTCTGTCCTGATAATTGAAATATCCGATTCCGAGAGAGAAGGTGAGGGCATCGCGGTTCATAACATATCGCAATGTCAAGGCTGGGCGGATAAAATGAACATGAACTTTGTCGTCGTTTTTCTGCATGTTGCAATAGTCGTACTGCATACCCACGGCAGCCCATTCAGCCAGATAGTATCGCGAATCGAGGTTAAGCGCGTAGCCGATGCGGTTTCCGTTCTTCTCGAAGAAACTGTGCTGTGCTCCCGTTCTTGCCGATGAGAACGACGCTGCTCCGCCAAGTCCGATGCTGTATTTCTCGGGCACACTCTGAGCCGATACGTTTGTAATACAGGCCGAAAGAATCAAGGCATAAAGCGGTTTAAGGATTGATTTCATTTGTCGTTTTTTTGTTTTAAGTTGTTAATAATTCCGCAAAATTAGTTATTTCTGTTCAGAAAAAGCCGTTTTTTATCATTAAATTCATGCCGATGAAGAAGAATGTTGCAATAATCAGCGCGAGGTTGCGTTATTCTGAAAATATACGTCAGAGAAAAATGAATAAGTTTTTAATATCGATAATGGCTCTGCTGATTTCGGCAACCGCAATGGCACAATCGTACGAACAACTTGTTGAAAAAGCCGAGAAATACGCAAAATCCGACAGTCTTGCCAAGGCAGAAGAACTGTACAAAGAGGCTCTGAAACAGAATCCGTACAAGGGTAGCAATGCCCTCGTGTTTTCGAACCTCGGAAAAGTTCAGGAGGCGCAGGGCAAGAATAAGGAAGCACTCGAATCGTACACATACGCCGTAAACATGGCACCGTCGTCCGTTCCGCTGAGGCTTAACAGAGCCGGATTCTACCTTCAGCAGAATGCTTTGGACAAGGCTCTGCTCGACTATACTTACGCGCTCGACATCAACCCGAAGACGAAGGAGGCTCTGCTCTATCGGGCTTATATATATGTAAAGCGAAGGGAATTTGACAAGGCAAAACGCGATTATACCGAACTCTTGGCAATAGAGCCGAACCACTACGAAGGAGGACTCGGCATGGCTCTGCTAAACGAAAAACTCGGAAAACGTCGCGAGGCGATAGAGCAGCTTACCAACATGCTCGTTGTCTATCCCGAAAAATCCGAACTCTATCAGGCAAGGGCAGAGATTGAACTCGCGCTCGAACAGAACGACATGGCTTTGCTCGATGTTGAACAGGCTCTGAAACTCTCGCCCGACGATGCCGAACTGTACGTTTTCAAGGCGCAGATTCATCTTGTAATGAAGAACAAGACGCAGGCGCGCGCCGATTTGGACAAGGCCGTTTCGCTTGGCATAAACCGTTCGCAGGTTGCCGATATGTACAAACGGTGCAAATAAACTACAACTTTTCCATTCCTTTGTATTGCCTGATGAGGCTTACAAAATCCTTGCCGTAGCGTTCTTTCTTGAACTCGCCTATACCGCTAATCAGGCCAAACTCGTCGAGCGTTGTTGGCTGAATGCTTGCAAGCAGATGCAAAGTCTTGTCGTTGAGAATGATGTAAGCCGGAAATCCCTGATTGTCGGCAAGTTGTTTGCGCAGTTCGCGCAGATGGTCGAAGAGGGTAGAATCTTCCTCGCCTGGCTCAATGTTGGTGAGCACCGGTATGATTGGCGTTTTTGCGGTGCGCTTGCGAGTCTGTCTCTCTGGCTCTTCTGGAGCGAGTTCGGCAAGCATCGCCTGCTTTCTTCCAAACAGAATGTCCTTGCCCAGAGGAGTTATTACGATTCGGTTATTCTCGTTGTACATTATCTCGAAAAATCCGAGCTGAAGCATCTGCAACAGATAGTCGAGCCAGTTTCGTGCCGGAACATCCCGACCAACGCCGAAAGTCTTTAGTTGCTCGTAGCCTTTGCCCACGACGTTCTGGTTAAGGTTTCCGCGCAGAATATCGATAAGCAGATTGATGCCGATGCGCTCGTTGGTTCGTGCCACCGCGCTGAGAGCCTTCTGCACAAGGATTGAGCCGTCGAACATCTTGGGCGGATTTTTGCAGACATCGCAGTTTCCGCAGTTACATTCGGTTGTCTCGCCAAAGTAGTTTAGCAGAATTCGGCGGCGGCAGTGGCTCGCCTCGGCATATTCCTGAATGCGCTTTAGCTTTTCTATGTTGATGTCCTTCTGGCCGCTTTCCTCGGCAAATTTTTTCTGCTGAATAACGTCGGCAATGCTGTAGAACATTATAGTCTCGGCTTTCAGGCCGTCGCGCCCAGCACGACCAATTTCCTGATAGAATCCTTCCATGCTCTTAGGCATGTTGTAGTGGATAATCCATCGCACGTTACTCTTGTCTATGCCCATTCCGAAGGCTACGGTAGCCGTAACCACTTGCAGATTGTCGTGAATGAAATCTTCCTGAACTGCATCGCGTTCCCTGCTCGAAAGCATGGCGTGATAAGGCTTTGCGTTTATTCCGTTTTTCTGAAGCATCTCAGCCACCTTTTCGGTTGTGTTTCGGCTAAGGCAGTATATTATTCCGCTTTCGCCGGCGTGATTCTCGATAAACTGGACAATCGTCTTGTCCTTGTGCTTCTTGTCCATTCCGCGGCGCACGTCGAGGCTGATGTTTGGTCGGTCGAACGAGCTGATGAAAATCTCGTTCTCGCTTATTCTCAGTCCAAGTTGTGAGATTATGTCCTTGCGCGTAGTCTTGTCGGCGGTGGCGGTGAGAGCCACAATCGGCACGTTCGGAAAACATTCGTGCAGCGAACTCAGCTTTGCGTATTCGGGACGGAAGTCGTGCCCCCATTGCGATATGCAGTGAGCCTCGTCGATGGCAAAGAGCGATATGTTTATATCTCTTAGCAGATATGGGATTTCGAGCAGAAGTCGCTCGGGCGAGATGTACAGAAGCTTGATGCTTCCGCTGAGACATTGCTGGCGCACTCTGAAGTTTTCATTTTCGTCGAGGTTGCTGTTAAGTGCCGCTGCCGGAATGCCGTTGGCAAGCAGCGAGTCCACTTGGTCTTTCATAAGCGAGATGAGAGGCGAAACCACCACCGTTGTGCCGCCCAAGAGCAATGCCGGAAGCTGGTAGCAAATTGATTTGCCGCCACCTGTAGGCATCAGGACCATAGTGTCCTTTTTTGAAAGAATGTTGTCGATGATTTCTTCTTGCAGAGGTCGGAATGAGTCGTATCCGAAGTACTTTTTTAATGTCTCCAACTTTTTCATAAGTGCAAAAGTAAAGTTTTTTTGTGTAAAAGTGCTGTCTGTGTGCTTATTTTCAGTATTATTTTAATGGCAAAGATTGGAAATTTGAAAAAAAATGTAGATTTTTGCAAAACGATAATACGGAATTAGAGTGAAAAGTAATAATTACGCGCCAAGAGTTTCGCAGGAAAAGGCACAGGTGATTATAAGAGGCTTGAAACTTTTGGTTGATGAAAAAAAGTACAGAAATCCAAAGTTGTCGGCAAAGCAGTTTGCCGATGAACTTAATATCGACCATCGTCTCATATCAGTCGTGGTTAAGCGTGAGTATGGCATGACATTCCCGGCTTATGTTAACCATTATCGCGTAAGGGAACTCTGTAAACTGCTGAGAAACGACAACAGTGAGTGTTCGGTATCGGTCGAGCTCATGGCTCTGAAGGCAGGATTTGCCAGCCGCCAGTCGATGAGTTTGGCTTTTGCAAAAGAATTAGGTACATCGCCTTCGGAGTACCGCAAAAGATTTAGTAAAAAAGAATGAAACTTAAAAATTGTTTGGTAATGATGTTTGGATTGATGTCATTGGGCGCACAGGCGCAGGAAAAAGATTCCTTCAAGTACGCAGACGAGTCGTTTGCCGACATTCAGATGCTGCGATACAAGGTCGAGGGATTTGACGAGTTGTCGCTTAGTCAGAAGACATTCATTTACTATCTGTACGAAGCCGCTCTTCAGGGACGCGATATTCTGTTCGACCAGAACGGAAAGTACAACCTACGCATCCGCAAGATGCTCGAAACCGTGTACACACAGTACAAGGGCGACCGCAACAGTGCCGATTTCAAGGCTCTCGAGGTTTACCTCAAGAGAGTATGGTTCAGCAGCGGCATCCATCATCATTACGGCTGCGAGAAGTTCGTTCCGGGCTTTAGTGCCGATTTCTTCCGCAGCGCGCTGAAGAGCGTTGACGCAAAGCTGCTTCCTCTGGCAAAAAAGCAGACCGTAGACCAACTTTGCGACGAGATATTCCCAGTAATCTTCGATGCCAAGATAATGCCAAAGCGCGTTAATCAGGCCGATGGCGAAGACTTGATTCTGACATCTGCCGAGAACTATTACGACGGCGTTACTCAGGCTGAGGCTGAGGAGTTCTACAACAAGATGAAGGAAGGCGCGGGCGACCAGTCTGTTATGTTCGGCATGAACAGCCGCCTTGTAAAGAAGAACGGCAAGATTAAGGAACTCGTCTGGAAAGAAGGCGGACTCTACGGCTCGGCAATAAAGAACATCGTCAAGTATCTTCAGCTTGCACGACCATACGCCGAGAACGACCAGCAGAAGAAAGTCATCGACAAGCTCGTTGAATTCTACAAGTCAGGTTCGCTGAAGACATTCGACGAGTACTCAATAGAGTGGGTGAAAGACCTTAACTCGCGCGTCGATTTCTGCAACGGATTCATTGAGAGCTACGGCGACCCACTCGGTCTGAAGTCAAGTTGGGAGAGCATCGTAAACTTCAAGGATTTGCAGGCAACAAAGCGCACCGAGACAATAAGTTCTAACGCTCAGTGGTTCGAAGACCATTCGCCAGTAGACCCACGATTCAAGAAAGAAAAGGTTAAGGGCGTTTCTGCCAAGGTTATCACAGCCGCAGTTCTGGCAGGCGACTTGTATCCTTCAACAGCCATCGGAATAAACCTTCCGAACAGCAACTGGATTCGCAGCGTTCACGGCTCTAAGTCAGTTACCATCGGAAACCTTACCGATGCTTATGCCAAGGCTGCACACGGCAACGGATTCCGCGAGGAGTTTGTGATAGACAAGGAGATGATTGAACTGCTCGACAAGTACGACAGTCAGACCGACGACCTTCATACCGACCTTCACGAGTGCCTCGGACACGGCTCAGGCAAGCTTCTTCCGGGCGTAGATGCCGACTCTCTGAAGGCTTACGGCTCAACAATAGAGGAGGCGAGAGCCGATTTGTTCGGACTCTACTACATGGCAGACCCTAAGCTTCTCGAACTCGGACTCCTTTCAGACAAAGACGCATACAAGGCTCAGTATTACAGCTACATAATGAACGGAATGCTCACCCAGCTTGTCCGCATCGAGTTGGGCAACGACATCGAGGAGGCTCACATGCGCAACCGCGCCCTCATCTCGTGGTGGGCTTACGAGAACGGAAAGGCAGACAATGTTATCGAGCTTGTAAAAAAAGACGGCAAGACATTCGTTAAGATTAACGACTTCCAGAAACTCCGCGCTCTGTTTGGCAAACTGCTTGCCGAGATTCAGCGAGTAAAGAGCGAGGGCGATTTCGAAGGTGCCAAGGCTCTTGTTGAGAAGTATGCCGTTAAGATAAATCCTGAAATCCACAAGGAGATTAAGGAGCGTTACAGCAAACTTAACATCTCGCCTTACAAGGGCTTCATCAACCCTGTTTACACAGCCGTTAAGGATGCCAAGGGCAATATCACCGACGTCAAGATTTCTTATGGCGAGGGATATGCCGAGCAGATGCTCCGCTACAGCAAGGATTATTCAACACTTCCTTATATCAACGAGTAAGAATGACGAAAGAGCAGATTGCCGACAACATACGGCGCATAAAAGCCGAGTTCCGCCAGGGAATGAACGGCGTGGCTTCTGCCAAGATGCGCGAACTGGGAGCACAGTACAAGGTAAATTTCGGAATCGAGTATCCGCGATTGCAGATGATTGCGCGGTCGTTCGAGAAAGACCACGACCTTGCGCAGGCTCTGTGGAAGGACAACATACGCGAGTGCAGAATACTTGCAGCCATGCTTCAGCCGGTCGAGACGTTCGACCGCGACTTTGCCGACCTCTGGATTGAATCGGTAGACAGCGTGGAGATTGCCCAGTACACCAGCATGAACCTGTTCCAGCATCTGCCGTTTGCGTCGGAGATTGCATTCAACTGGATGGCAGACGAGCGCGAGATGTATCAGGTGTGCGGCTATAGCATAGCAACGCGACTCATCATGCGCCAGATTGCCTTCAACGCCGAGGCTCAGAACGAACTCATCGACCAGTCTCTCACGGCAATGCAAGACAGTCACCCATCGGTACAGAAGGCGGCATTCTCGTGCCTTCTCAAGTTCGTCTCTTCGGGAACGGACGAGGCGGCTAAGGTAAAGAACGCATTCGCATCGCTTCAGCTTCCGCAGAACCAGTATGGCGAGCAGTGCCGCATACTCATAGAAGAGGCTAAAGCAGTATTGGAGGCAAAACAATGATATTGACAAGGGAAAAAGTACGGACGAAGTACTTTTTCCCTTTTCTTTTTCGGTGTGTCGTAAAAAAGAGTTACCTTTGACGGCACATTTTGATAGCTTTGTAAGAAAATATAATAAAAACATAACATAATGAAAGCAGGAAAAGTAGATGCCCTCTTGGGTATTGTTTTTGGAGACGAAGGAAAGGGTAAGGTAGTAGATTGCTTTACTCCCAAGTATGATGTAGTGGCACGTTTTGCCGGCGGTCCTAATGCCGGACACACCATCATCTTCGAAGGCAAGAAATTCGTTCTTCGCTCAATCCCTTCTGGTATCTTTGCAGAAGATAAGATTAACATTATCGGTAATGGATGCGTTATTGCTCCCGATTTGTTCATGGCAGAGGCAAAGGAACTCGAGGACGCTGGCTACACTCTGAAGGAGCGTCTTCACATCAGCAACCGCGCACATCTTATTTTGCCTACTCACCGTGTGCTCGACCGCGCTTACGAGGCAGCCAAGGGCAAGAACAAGGTGGGCACCACAGGAAAGGGCATCGGTCCTACTTATTCAGACAAGGCAAGCCGTATCGGTCTTCGCGTTGGCGATATTCTCGACAACTTCCAGGAGAAGTATGCCAAACTGAAGGCACGCCACGAGCAGATTCTTAAAGACCTCAACTATACCGATTACGATATTGCCGAGGAGGAGAAGAAATGGATGGAAGGCATCGAGTATATGCGTGGCTTCCACATCAACGATACTGAAATCGAAATCAACAAGCTCCTGAAGGCTGGCAAGAGCGTAATCGCCGAGGGCGCACAGGGCACAATGCTCGACATCGACCACGGAACATATCCGTTCGTAAGTTCGTCAAGCACCATCAGTGGTGGCGTTTGTACTGGTCTTGGCGTTGGTCCTACTGCCGTAGATCAGGTTTTCGGAATCTTCAAGGCTTACAGCACTCGCGTAGGCTCTGGTCCGTTCCCTGTTGAGTTGTTCGATGAGACTGGCGACAAGCTTCGCGAGATTGGTCACGAGTACGGCGCA
>JBGUGY010000163.1:0-6588 GCA_045111775.1 Bacteroidaceae bacterium
CCAATTGGGAAATGGGTGCAGTAATATGTGGCAGAATCGCCCTCGCGCTTGGCATCGATGCGCAGTCCGGCAGGACCGTCGGCCAAAACAACGGCAGGGATTCCTAACGAGTCGAGGGGATAA
Source organism: Bacteroidaceae bacterium (assembly GCA_045111775.1). Taxonomy (GTDB): domain Bacteria; phylum Bacteroidota; class Bacteroidia; order Bacteroidales; family Bacteroidaceae; genus Ga6A1. The sequence continues at coordinate 124 of JBGUGY010000163.1, forward strand.
GTAGTACCGGCTGCACCAGGAACAAGACTGCGCGTAGTGCCAATAACAGCGTTATCGCCAGAGAAGCCAGCCATACCTGTACCAATAACGAAGTGAGCCTTGTCCTCGAGCGACAATTTACTCATCACTTCTTCCTGATTGATAGTGTTTTTAGTCACTTTGTCGGCAGATGTACAACCCACCATAAGGGCTGCCATGCCGAGCCCGAAAAACATAATCTTCTTCATAAGCTTTTATTTAAATAGTAATGGTGTGAATTCTGAAAGATAGATGCGCCAGTTGCGCCAGATGTGACCGCCGTCGGTCTCGAGATAAGTGTACTTGTGCTTCTTTGAATCAAGATATGCGCGCAAGTCGTTGTTATTCTTGATGAGGAAGTCGGTCTTTCCAATGCCAATCCAGAAGAGTTTTGGCTTCTTGGCAAACAGTCCGTCAATCTTAGCGTTGCGATCGGCATAGATTTCTGGATGACCCTTCGGGTCGGGTTGCTGCTGGTCTACGGCGGCAGAGAACAGTCCCACATAACCGAACAAATCAGGATTATTTATGCTGATAAACAGACTGTGGAAACCGCCCATAGACAATCCGGCAATAGCGCGATTAGCCTTGTCTTTCTTCACACGATAATTTTTCTCCACAAACTTCACAACATCTGGGAAAGCCGTCTCGAAACTGCCCTCCATCGTCTTCGGAAGCATCATTGTAGGCACGCGGAAGCCCTCGCTTGTCTCGCCCGGACAAGCCTCCTGCGAGATGTTGCCGTTGGTCATCACAACAAGCATCGGCTTAGCCTTGCCCTGTGCAATAAGATTGTCGAGAATCTGAGCAGCACGGCCGAGTTCGCTCCAAGCATTCTCGTCGCCGCCAATTCCATGCAGCAGATAGAGCACCGGATAGTCCTTGCCGCTGGTCTCGTAGCCAGCTGGAGTGTAGACCGTCAGACGACGAGTCAAGCCAGCCGTAGGACTATCGTACCACACCTTGCTCACCGTTCCGTGAGCCACTTTGTTTACCTTGTAGAGGTCGGCACGCTTGTCGCCGCCAATCAGCAGCACGCTAAACAGGTTGTTGATGTCGCGGATGTTATAGACGTTCAGCGGGTCGATGATTTTCACGCCGTCTACAATCATGTTGTAGGTATAAAGTTCGGGCTTCAGAGGCTCGGTAGTATAACTCCATACGCCCTTGTCATTCTTCACAAGGTCTACCACACCCGGCATGTCGTAGGTATTGCCTTGGTATTCCACCTTCTTGGCAGGCAGCATATCGCCCGTAATCTGCACCTTCTGCGCATCAGGAGCAATAATGTTAAACGTAACACTGTTGTCTGCATGAACATCCGGAGATGCTACCTGCGGCCCTTGTCCCCAACTCAGATTCTGCTGAGCCAGTGCCGTCATGCTCACAAGAAAGACGGCAGCCATTACTAAAAGTTTTTTCATGGTTTTGTTTGATATTTTTTATGTTTAAATTTATTTTTACGCGAGTTCTGTAATATTAAATTTTATAAAAAAGCCAGTCTCGCCATTTGTATCGTTATAGTTGAAAAACAAGTTGGTTACAATATAGATATGCAATAATCACCAATGACAAAGCTACGATTTTTTTCTTTACCACGAATAAAAAAGACAAAAAAATTGAGCCTCTAAATTGGAAATATTTTTCGTTTGCCTTAACAGAACTGATGCAGAAAGTCCAAAGGCAGCAGAGTAAGCACCGATATCAATTATGCCATCAGATAAAAAACAACGTTTTGGCTGTCATTTACAAAAAATAATATATATTTGTTCCCAAATTCAATGTATTATTAAGAAATTGCGTTCAGTCGTGCAAAAATCCGAATTGCAAAAGCCTTTGAGTTTTTTGCAACAACAGCCAAGCCATTATGCCATTTATATGGCACAATGCGCAAAAGTCAATTGTCAAATCTCAACTTTTTTATGTACAGTAACACTTCAGATTCATTTTGAAATATGTCAACAAATCATCATTACACAGGCTTAACCGATGCTCAAGTGCTCGAAAGCCGCGCTAAGTATGGAACAAACGTACTTACTCCGCCAGAGGAGACATCTTTCTGGCAACAGATTAAAGACTGTATGCATTTCTGGCTGCTGAAAGTGTATCTCGTAATTTCAGCAATCACGGCACTTGCAGCCACAGTATTGCCTCTCGCTGGTATCTACAACCACGAAGGAATATGGATTGCACCAGTCCTGTCATTCATTCTCTCCAGTCTTACATATCTCGTAACTTTCCTTGGTGGCAAATGGAACGAAAAAGAAGAGGAATTCGACATCGACTCACTATATACTATTTTGCTTTTTGCGCTTCTTCTTTCTGGCTCTATTGCCTTCTACAACGGAGTTTATGGAGGCGTTGAAGGCTGGGAACCATATCTTGAACTGATAGGTATTGCTGCGGCCGTACTTTTGGCAACAACGGTAGCCCACATCCTCGAATCACAAAACGAAAAGACATTCAAGAGCCTGAACAAGGACAACGACAACACTCTTGTACACGTTATACGCAACAACAACGTATGCGATGTGCCAAGAAAAGACATTGTTGTTGGCGATATCATCTTGCTTGAGACAGGTGCCGAGATTCCAGCAGATGCTGAACTTCTTGAATGTATGAACCTCACCGTAAACGAATCGTCGCTGACTGGTGAGCTGCTTTGCGCCAAGACTACAAATCCTGAGGATTTTGACAAGGACGCCACCTACCCTTCTAACCACATTATGAAAGGCTGTACGGTTATGGAAGGCGACTGTGTTGCCAAGGTCTTTGCCGTTGGCGATGCTACTGCATGCGGTAAAGTATTCGAGGCAGCTCAGGTGAAGGACGGAGAAGCTACTCCTCTTAGCGAAAAGCTTGACGAACTTGCAGGTCTCATCACCAAAACAAGTTACGGTCTGGCAATACTCATCGTGCTTGGCAGACTTGTACGCCATGCCATCATGCTTCCGGGAACAAACTTCCTTACCTTAGCCGGATATCTTGTCGGCTCATTGGCAATTGCAGCCGCTGTTTACTTCGGTCTGAACAAGAAGAAGAACGAAGACAATGAAGAGAAAGTGGAATTGTGGCAGGTTCTTGCATTCATGATTATTCCAATAATCGGAATCTTTATCTACTTTGCTACCGAAGCCTCTGGCGACATGAACTGGCCTGTATTCATACAATATGCCTTAGACAGCGTAATGATTGCAGTTACTCTTATCGTTGTTGCCGTTCCTGAAGGATTGCCGATGGCTGTTACGCTAAGTCTGGCATTCAGTATGAAGAGACTGATGAAACAGAACACTCTGCCTCGCACCATGCACGCTTGCGAAACGATGGGTGCCGTTTCTGTTATCTGCTCTGATAAAACAGGAACTCTTACACAAAACCAGATGAAGGTTGTTGGCACAGCGTTCCCTGAGCTGAACAATCAGGAACTAACCGACGATAAATTCTCTTCACTCTTGAAAGAGTGTATCGCCATAAACACAACAGCCAACCTCGACTTTGCCGACACAAGCAAAATTAAGGCTATCGGTAACCCAACCGAAGGTGCTCTTCTTCTGTGGCTGAACAACCACGGAGTTAACTATCTCGACATTCGCGAATCGCTTTCTGTCATAGACCGTTTGCAGTTCACTACCGAACTGAAATATATGGCAACAATCGTCAAGTCTGAAGTTACCGGAAAGCGCGTTGTTTACGTCAAGGGTGCTCCGGATATCCTTATGAGCCTCTGCAACATAACAGATGACGAGATAAAGAACTACAACGAAAAACTGGCTGAATATCAGAGTCATGCCAACAGAACCCTTGCTTTTGCATACAAGGAGTTGAACGATACTGACGACATCTTTACAAACGGCAGACTGAACATCAACGACTTGAACATGATGGGCATTGTGGGCATTGAAGACCCTGTCCGCACAGATGTGCCAGCAGCCATCGCCGACTGTCTGAATGCAGGAATACAAGTAAAGATTGTAACTGGTGATGCTCCAGGAACAGCCAAGGAGATTGGCCGTCAGCTCGAACTGTGGAAGCCTGAAGATACCGACGAGAACATTCTTATCGGTACAGACCTCGCATCTATGTCTGACGAGGAACTGAAAAACCGTCTTCCTAAGGTTAAGATTATCTCACGCGCCCGACCAAACGACAAAGAGCGTGCGGTACGCATTCTGAAAGAACTGAATTATATCGTAGCCGTTACCGGAGATGGTACAAACGATGCTCCAGCCCTTAACGCTGCCAACGTTGGTCTGTCTATGGGCGACGGTACAGCCGTAGCAAAAGAGGCAAGCGATATGACTATCATCGACAACTCATTCAGCACAATTGCAAATGCCGTGATGTGGGGACGTTCACTCTACAAGAACATCAAGCGTTTCATCTTGTTCCAGATGACAGTAAACGTTGCAGCATGTCTCATCGTTGCCATCGGAGCATTCATCGGAGAAGAATCGCCTCTTACAGTTACTCAGATGCTTTGGGTAAACCTGATTATGGATACGTTTGCAGCATTGGCTTTGGCGTCTCTGCCTCCGACAAAGAAGGTGATGGAAGACAAGCCACGCTCTGTTTACGAGCATATTCTTAATGGCATGGGAACCGGAATTCTTGGCGTTGGCGGCTTATTTACAGCAGTCTTGCTCGGAATCTGCATTTACTTCCAGCACACTGATATTGTCAGCCTTGCCGACATCTTCAACGGCAATGCCGCATGGGGCGAGAATAACGGTTTGTCGTCATACGAACTTGGACTGTTCTTCTCTATCTTCGTAATGCTTCAGTTCTGGAATCTCTTCAATGCAAAGGCATTCATGACAAGCGACTCGGCATTCAAGGGCATATCATGGAGTAACACAAAATGGTTCATCATCATTGCCATCGTTATATTTGCAGGTCAGGTTCTGATAACCGAGATGCCGGGTCTGCAAGAGATGTTCAATGTTGCCAGAGGCGGTATCAAAGTTATAGACTGGCTGATTATCGTCGGTGCAACATCTTTGGTACTATGGGTTGGTGAAATCATCAGACTATTCAAGAAATAGCACCTCAAAAAGAATACAACAAATGGTGCATCCCTAAGTTTTTATGACTTAAAGATGCACCATTGTTATAAATAAACTGCACGTTTCTGAAATTATCTGCCTACAACAAATTTCTTTCCGTTGCTTATATATATTCCGGGCTGAAGGTTTCTACCATCAACCTTCTTTCCGTCAAGACGATAGATGACTGGCGATGTAGCATCGTCGTGCAGCACAGGGCTTTCTACCGCAGTTGACTGCAATTCGCTTATGGCATCGCGGATTCCGTCCATCATGTACGAGTTGTAGATTGTCAGGTTTGCACGGTTTATGATGGTCATGGAGTTTTCGCCAATACTGTTGGTGTCCCATGCAAAAGGCACTATGCCGCGTTCCATGCAGAGTTTGTTCATAAACTTGTAGTAGTAGCGTATCGAGGCGTTGTGTTTGTCCTGACTCTCGCCACTGCCCGTTATTTTTCGCCAGATTACTCCGTATTCGCCGTTTATTACCGGAATACCTTTGTCTACGAACGACTGCTTTAGCTGGTTGGCAATCGTTGTCATGGCTGCTTCCTCGCCCCAAGTGGCGTTATGCTTCGAGCCGCTAACATGATTCTCGCTGCCCCAGTAGTAGAACATATTGCCCCAGCTGGCATCTTCGGTCATTCCCCAAAAATTCCACGGATAGTAGAAGTGAATCTCAACGGCAAGCTTGTTGCCAACGGGGTCAGACGGCATATTGTCTGTCATCCAGTTGCAAGTCTTCTCGGCATCGGTCGAAGGACCTTGAACAACCAACAGTCTGCGAGCGTTGTTTCCGCCAGTTGCTCGTACAGCATCGATGAAAACCTGTTCATACTCAATTAGATTAGTCATCTGCGACGAATTTGCTACAGACGGCTCGTTAAGTCCGGCAAAGACCAGATGCTCGTCGTAGTCCTTGAACGTGTTGGCAATCTGCGTCCAGATGGCATCGAGCACCGCCTTGTTCTTCTCCTTGGCTGAGCCTGTGGCAGAAATATTTTCTTCGAGCCAGCCGCCGTCCCAATGGTCGTTAAGAACAACGTAGAGTCCATCGTTTATGCAGTAGTCAACCACCTCCTTCACTCTTGCCATCCATTCAGAGTCGATGGTGTATGTCGAGGCATCGCTGATGTGTCCGTAAACCCATGCGCACGGAATTCTGACAGAGCGGAATCCGCACGATTTTACATAGTCTATTATCTCCTGCGTTGTGGTTGTTCCCTGCCATGCCGTTTCGGAATCCAGACCGCCGGCGTTGCTGAACGTCGTCACCGGATTGTCTCCCCAAGTAACGGCAGCCTCCATTGTGTTGCCCAGATTCCAGCCCGGCATCATCTCCGATGCTATTTCGGTAGCAGTCTTGTCGAGTCCGTCCTGTGCCTTTGCCAATGTCATCGTCA
>JBGUGY010000164.1:0-2485 GCA_045111775.1 Bacteroidaceae bacterium
AACAGAACTAAATAACGCAAAAAAGTCCAAAGAATCGTTTACTGATTCCTTGGACTTTATAATTAAACTGAGAATGCATGTTAAAAAAGCGGTATGTTCACACACACCGCTTCTTACGAATTTAGAATTTATGAATAGAATTTTTTCGAGATTCTTTTTTGTATTTGCAAAGATAAAGCGTTTTTTTCGTTACAAAAAAATATTTTGGAACAAAAAAACAGTATCTATACAATTAGAACAAAACTACATTCAAACTGAACAAGATTTCAGTCTTTTCTCTGCCAAATTTGCATTACTTTGCCCTTTACAACGACAATATTCAACAAACTTACCGCTACGAATAGCAAAATTCCAAGGACAATTGCCGGAAAAAGCGTACCTGTCTCAATCTGCGGATAAAGCATCGTTACCACGTCCATATAATAGCTGCGGACTAATGCCACAATAATGATGGCTACAACAAGAACCGCTACATTCAGCAGAATTGTAAGAGCTTGATATGGTAACGCTACCTTAACTGGGCTGTAGCCTATGAGCAGAAGGTTTTCTAACTTGCTTGCGTTTTTTTCAACCAAAAGATAAATACTGAGCATCAGAATATAGAAACTGAGTGCGCTGATGAGCAAACCGATAATCATCACAATGCCAACCATCATACGCAAAAACCACGTTGTCTTTCCTGCATCGAGTTTGTTATCCTCGGTCTCATAATCCTTGCTCTGGAAGAATTTGGCGATGTTCTCGTCCGCAGGATTCTTGACTTCGAGAATCATGCGCGAAGGCTCATTATCAACGCCGGCATCGGCAGAATAATACGAATTTGCCCACTTCATAAACTTCTCTGGCACAAGAATCGTATTCAGTCGGCTACTGAATCCGATTATTCGACCTTTATACATATCCGACTTTCCGTTTCCGCGGATAGAGATATCGAAATGAATCATTCCCATAAGTCCCTCGCTGACCTTCGGAAGCGAACGGCTCTGAGCGAATCCGAAATTATACATATTCAGATAGTTGCGAGGAATGATTATCGGTATTTCCTTGTCACCTTCGTTGAAAGTCCAGTCGTCGAGACTGACATCCACGAAATGGTCTGGTACGCTCTCGAAGAACATCTCGGTAGTGAAACCCTCCGCCCCTTCGAGCCCCATCGATGCACTCACCTTGAATGCCGAAGGAGTGAACGCGCCTATCTGACTTGTAAACGGTTGTTCCTTTATCTCGTCTATATCGCCGGCAGAGAACGTGTTGGTCTTTCCCATCACACTGCCGAGAGTGCTAATCTTCTTGCTTACAATAAGATAATCCTCGCGCATAAAACTGTCGCCCTGCTGAAACAATGGCACAACATCGGAATAAAACTGAAATCCGACGAGCACAATTACCATTCCAAACAAGGTGGCGAACAAGAAGCCCACGAACTGAGGCACGCTGATATGCTGTCTTAATAACTTCCAAACTAATCTCATAACTTCAAAACCCTTTCATAATCGAGCACCATGTGCTTTCCAATACTTGTTACGATAACGCCTGCGCCCTGACGCTTTGCCTCTTCCATCATGATTGATGCCATAATCTCGCTATTGCGGTCGTCGAGATGACTTATCGGTTCGTCGGCAAAAATGAAGTCGAACGGCTGGCAGAGGGCCCTTATCATAGCCACGCGCTGCTGCTGTCCGAAACTCATGCGACCGATTTTTGCGTCCTTCTTGTCGGCAATGCCGAGCATCTCGAACCACTCGTCAATCTGCTTTTTCTTCTGAAAACCAGTCAGATTATTCTTTATCAGCACATTGTCGAAGGCTGTGAGTTCAGGGAAGAGTCTGAGTTCCTGCCACAGCATCGAGATATGATTTTTTCTGACATCTACCCACTGCGATGTGGTAAGATTGTTGATATTCTTTCCGTCAAAACAGATAATGCCCTGATAATCTTTTCTGTAACCAAAGATATAACTGCAAAAAGACGATTTTCCTGTTCCGGAATTTGCCTCGAGCAGATACAACTTTCCTTTCTGAAGCGCAATTTCCTTGTGCCACACGTCGCTCTCTATCGAGTCTCGGCTGGCAAACACTTGCGGAAGGGTGTTCTTCAGTTCAATACTTTCCATCTCCTATTTCCAAATTTGCTTTAAAAAGTTTATCTTCGAATCCTTCATCATTACATGAAATTCGATATCGTTATCGCCTTCGGATGCCAGAACAACAGCGTCTACATTATCAAGTACGCTGTGAGCGTAATTGGCAAACATTCCGACAGACGACAGTTCTTTCTGAACCATATTCTGCGTCATCAATTCGCTCACCATAAAGGCAGCGAAGAACGATTTTTTCTTCAGGTCGATGCCCTTGAAACTACCAGATTTAACATCGAGCAACTTCGGAGCGGCAATCTTTGATGCAGAATTCAAGATTGCCTCACCATTCGAAATTTTCAACACCTTGTCTTTGACATTTACAAAAGCTGATTTCTCGCCTGCTTC
>JBGUGY010000165.1:0-6547 GCA_045111775.1 Bacteroidaceae bacterium
AAAAACACAGTTTACCAACCCAGCATCAAAGAACGCCACTCCCCAAGAATCTTTTGTTGGCTGCCAAATAATATTTCCGCCAATGGATTCTTGACTATAACGAGACAACACAGAATCTGTTGCCAACCAGTTTACACGCTCGGCATGATACAGATTGTAGCCCTCTTCGCAAATGCTATCGAGTTTTGCCTGAATAACCTCAAGAGGCGGACGTTTAGGTTTCTTAGGTTTACCTTCCTTGCATTTAGCAAACGAAGAGAAGCACATTGCCGCAACAGCAACAAGCGTTAGTCTTAGAAAATGTCTTGTATTAGTCATAATGGTTTTATAAAGATTTGATTTACATTATATTAGAATTCTGAAACCAATTTTTCGCAAGCGTAAAAATTCAGTTAAGGACAAAATCACTAACAAAAATACAATAAAAAAGCTACCAAAGCCTGTACTTTATCTAATTTTTTTACTACTTTTGCACAGAATAATCTAATATCTTACAATGCCAAACAGCATTAAAGAATAAAATAAAATAAAATGAAAAAATTGTTTTTATACCTATTGGCACTTCCTCTGACATTCATGTCGTGCAGCGACGCCTCAGAAGATTTTATTGAGGAGGATCAAGTGTTTGAAAAGATCTCATACACGAATGATTATCAGCAGTTACAGACTTACCAAACCGTGGTTATCAACTGCGAGAAGGAATATCAAGACTTTGTCTGTAAATATATAGATGATATTTCCAATCAAACTCCCAAAAGAAGCAAAGTTAACTTCTCAAAAAAATCCATAATAATGGTATATGGAGCATCAAACAAAGGCATAGATGATATTGAGAAGAAATTGGAAAAACATGACAATGACTATTATATAGACATTACAGTAATTCAGAATTTAACATGTCCTATAATGGGCTGGTATGTAGGCTATACTGTTCCGAAAATAACCAACGAGAAGGTAAACGTAAACGTTCGCTACGAATAAAGAAATCAGATTTCATCATAAAGAAAGACTCACAATCGCACAATGCTTGACGATTGTGAGTCTTTTTCTTGCCTAAAACAAAAAGCCTCAGCAGAAAGACGCAAAACCGAACAAGAAGCAAGCAGAGCATCTGGTATGCAGAACAAATGCAAGAATATTCATCTTTATAAGTTTTCATCCCTATTTTTTGGGATATCCGACAGTAAAATCACTATTTTTAATGATTGATACATTGTTTTTATCGAAATAATTTTGCAAACAAATTCAGAAAGATGGTAAAAGGATACATATCTGCGGATTTTTCGGAATAAAGACAATGAAGAAAACCAACCCTCAGACAGGCAAAAAGAAAGGAAAGGCAAGATGGCGTTCAACGCACAAATGGATTGGCTTGATATTTTCTGTTTTCATTATTGTATTCTGCTTCAGCGGAATTATACTGAATCACCGTCGGCTATTCTCATCATGCGAGGTTAGCAGATGTGGATGCCCTCGAACTATCATATTAAAGACTGGAACCAGAGCGTGATAAAAGGCACTCTGCCAACAGACAGCAACCGCATAATTGCCTACGGACAAACCGGGATATGGCTTACAGACCGCGACTTCGGGAACTGGCACGACCTAAACAAAGGCTTGGACAAAGGCATTGACAACCGCAAGATAACAAACATTGTGAGAACCGGCGACGGCACTCTTTGGTGCTCAGCCCTCTATGATGTTTACAGATACGACAAGACTAACGAATGTTGGAAAAAGGCCATGCTGCCCGGAAACGACGAGCGCGTGAGCGATATTGCGCTGCGCGGAAACGACACGATAGTTGTTGCCACTCGCTCGCAGATATACGAGGCGGTTGCGCCAAACTACAACTTCGCTCTGCGCAGGCTGAAAACGCCCGAAGGACACAGCAACAAGGTAACGCTGTTCAAGACATTCTGGATGCTTCACAGCGGCGATATGTTTGGACTGGCAGGGCGGCTGTTTGTCGATTTCATAGCCGTTGTGATAATCTTCCTCTGCATCTCGGGCATCGTTTTCTTTGTGCTCACAAACTCGGTTAAGCACCTGAATAAACAGGCAAAGAACGGTTCGGCAGAGAAAGCCGAAAGACTAAAGAGAACGATAAAGACATACGCCGGCTGGATGAGGTGGAACGTGAAATGGCACAACAAACTGGGCATTTGGCTGATAGTGTTCACGCTGATACTTTCGGTCACGGGCATGTGCCTGCGTCCGCCACTGATGATTCCGCTGGTGATGACGGAAGTCTCGCCAATACCCGGCTCTACCCTATCGAGCGAAAACGCGTTCTGCGACAAAATGAGAGGCATAAGATGGGACGCGAATTTGCAAAAATGGATTCTGGGAACAAGCGAAGGATTCTACACGGCAGACAAGGATTTCTCCTCAGCACCCGAGAAGATGCAAGGTGCTCCGAAAGTAAGTCCGATGGGAATAAATGTGTTCTGCAAGAATCCCGACAACGACGGCGAGTGGCTGATAGGCTCGTTCAACGGTCTGACAAGATGGAATCCGGCAACGGCAGAACAGACCGACTGGTTCACCGGCAAAGCCCCGGTTGTGCCGAAGGGCATTCCGATTGCGAGTCATGCCGTTACGGGCTTCACGGCAGACTTGAAGGGCAAGACTCCGGTGGTGTTCGAATATTCGGCTGCACCAAACATAAAGATGCCCGAGATGCCCGATGTACTGAAAAATCAGCCTATGTCGCTGTGGAACTTCGCACTCGAGCTGCATGTGGGCAGATGCTACGAGCCGTTTCTGGGGTCGGTGCTATCGGTTCTGTTCGTATTCATCAGCGGACTTCTGCTAACGCTCGTGCTCGTTTCGGGCTACATCATCAGAATAAAGACAAAGAAATAATCACTTATTATCAAACATTTATAAAATAACAGAAAAATTATGAGACTCAAAAGTTTTATTACAATGATGTTCGCATCTGTTGCGCTGTTGGTTGGTACAACTTCATGCGGTGATGACAATGACGACAAGGAAGTATCAGTAGCCGAGGCAATGGCTGGCGAATACAATGGCAATCTCGGCATAAGCGTGATGGGTACTGAGGTGAAGAGCGAAGGTACCTTCAAGGTGACAAAAGCAGACGGCACTCACATCAACCTTACATTGCCGGCAGCAGGCGAAGGCGCAATGGCTCTGCCATCGCTCGACGTAAAGAACATTCAGACTACAGCCGAGACCGAAATCACCGTTGGCGACCAGAAGGTTAAGGCTTACACAGCCACCCTCGACAGCTATTCAGGCACTATTACAGTAAACGGCGAGGAGAAGGCATACACCATCACAAACCTTTCGGTAGCCGTTACTGGCAATGCCTGCGTTATAACCTACACTCTGAAGTATGGCAAGATGCCAATGGCTATGGAAGCAACGTTCCAAGGAACAAAAAAGTAAAGATATTTCATAGATGAAATCAAGGCTTATTATTTTGATTCTGTCCGTCAGCATGGCTTCGACTGTGCTGGCGGCCAGTCATGTTATTAAGGGTAAAATCACGAGCGCAAGCGGCGAGCCTCTTCCCGGCTCGAACATAACGGTGAAGGGCACGAAGAACTTTGTTACGACCGCCGACGCTAATGGTAACTACAAGATTGAGGTTGGAAGCAACAAGTCTTACAAGATAACGGTATCTTACGTTGGATATGTAACCCAGACATTCAACGTATCGGTAAATAACGGCGATGTAGACAAGAACGTAAAGATGGTCGAGGACGAGCACTCGCTCGACCAAGTAGTGGTTACGGCTACGCACACCGCCAAGGCTCTGAAAGATGTGCCCGTGGTTACGCGCCTCATCACGCTGTCGGACATTCAGAAGGTTGATGCCACAAACATACAAGACATGCTTACGCAAGAACTTCCGGGACTGGAGTTCGGCTTGGCTATGAGTCAGGAAACATCGCTTAACATGAGCGGATTTGGCGGCAACGCAGTATTGTTCCTTGTCGACGGCGAACGAATGGCTGGCGAGACAATGGACAATGTTGACTACAACCGAATGAACCTTGACAACGTGGGCAGGATAGAGATTGTGAAAGGCGCATCGTCAGCCCTCTACGGCTCGAATGCCGTGGGCGGAGTTATAAACATCATAAGCCGCGAGAATACCGAGCCTTGGACGGCAAACGTAAACTCGCGCTACAGCGCGATGGGAAACGAATGGCGCAACGGTGCAAACTTCTCTCTGAACAAAGGAAAATGGAACTCGCAGACAAATTTTCAGCATACGGATATTGAGCCGATAACGCTTTCGACCGGAATATCATCGTCAGAAAAAGCACTGGCAATTCTGCAAGGCAAAACAATTGACGAGGACAAATCGGACATCAAGCGTCTGTATGGTCAGGAGACATTCAACGTTAAGGAGCGGCTCACATTCAGCGCAAGCGACAGACTGAAATTCGTGGCTCGCGGCGGATATTTCTTCCGCGACAGTCAGCGCGACACATACAGCTATCACTTCAACGCCTACAGCGCAGGTCTGAAGGGACGCTACACGGCGGCTAACGGCAGCAATCTCGAAGTGTCGTATGCCTTCGACCAATACGACAAGGCAAACTTCGACACAAGCGGAAAGCGTACTCACGACCACGACTATAGCAACATTCAGCACGTTGGTCATGCCATCTACAACCATCTGCTTGGCAAGAACACTCTTACGGTCGGAGCGGATTTCATGCACGACTATCTTACAACATATCAGTTTCTGAACAATGCCGAGAACTCGCAGAACAATGCCGACGGATACGCGCAGTTCGACTACAATCCAACACAGAAGCTGAACATCGTCGGAAGTCTGAGATACGATTACTTCTCGGCATCCGACAATCAGTCTGTCACCGCCCGACTCGCCACCGTGTACAAACTCAAGCATCTGACGCTAAGAGCCAACTATGCCAGCGGATTCCGCGCTCCGTCGCTCAAAGAGATGTACATGCACTACGACATGGGCAACATGGGTTATATGATAATAGGAAATCCCGACCTCTCGCCCGAGAAGAGCAACAACTACAACATTGCCATAGAGCATAACGGAAGCGTGAAGAACGGCAGCATCATCGACGGAAACTACAACATAACGCTGATGGGCTACTGCAACGTGTTCGACAAGCGCATAACGACCGTTGAGCGTTATTGGGTTGTAGACGCCAGCAATGCCGAGGGCGGATTTCAGATTACTGCCGACGACAAGCATCTTACATCGCACGAAACGGCCGACGACATAACCTACAAATACACCGCCGACGACGGTACGGAAAAAGAGGCTCTGAGCAGCGCACTCTACTGGAATGAGGACGGCGTGAAGGTTTACGGACTTGAACTGAGTGCGAAATACAACTTCGACTTCGGTCTTGGACTGAAATACAACTACTCGTACATGCACGAAAGCGGAAACGTGATAGACAGCCAGTTCACTCAGCCACGCTCGCACTCGATGACGTGGAGCGCCGACTACGAGCACCGCTTCAGCAAAAACTACAAGGCAAGCATCACCCTTTCGGGACGCGCCCTCGGAGCTCCGCAGTCGGGACGCAAGGATGTTGAGCAGGGTTACTCAATATGGAAATGTATGGTTCAGCAGCACATCATGAAAGGCATAAAGCTGAACTTTGCCGTAGACAACCTGTTCAACTACGTTCCTAAAGCCTATCACTACAACTCTCCGCTCACAACCGGAAGAAACTGGAGCGTGGGACTATCGCTAAATATTGACAGATTTTTTGAGAAATAACATATTGCAACAATGAAATTATCCGAAAAAGCAAAACGCATTTGGAAATGGATAGGACTGGCAGTGCTGACCCTTACGGTCGTCGCTGCCTTAACAGCCGTATGGAACACATGGTTCGGCCGCACTCGCATCGCCTTCGTAAACTATCAGGTTACAACGCTTGGCGAGATAAGCAAGGCTAACGACAATCCGTTTATCAAGATTGAGGAGCTACCACTCGACAAACTCGACGACATTGACGACTACGACATGGTATTCGTAAACGCAATGGGCATTCGACTTACCGAGGAGCAGCGCGACAAGATTCAGATGGCAGGCTGGACGGGAACGAACATCCTAACAACGATGGCAACCAATCCCGACAACTACATCATAAGCGTCGACAGCATCGCCGCCGACACCATCAACACTTATCTGCGAGGCGCAAGCCGACAGAACTACCGCTCGATGCTCAACTACATCCGCACTAATGTCGACAAGAAAATCATCTTCTGCGGAAACATCGACGCCGCCACTCCATCGCCAACCGGAATGTTCTCTCATCCAAACATCGATAATCCCGACGACGAGGACGTTTTCTTCGAAAGCATCAAAGACTACGAGGCATATCTGCAAAAGCATAATCTGATAAAGAAAGATGCTCCGCGCGTAATAGTAACCGGTGCGATGGGCAATCCGAACGAGCTGGTTCTCGCCCTCGAAAAGAGCGGAAACACGGTTTACTGCGTAAACGGAATGTTCGTCAGATTTCTGAAGATGATAGAGGCTGAACGCCCCGACATGAAGTTCAAC
>JBGUGY010000166.1:0-5383 GCA_045111775.1 Bacteroidaceae bacterium
CTAATTTACATAGCGTTCCATTTAAAATTGAGTTATTAAAGGAAAACCAATTTATTTCTTATGATGAATGGATGCAGTATGAACCCATAGACCATCAAACAAAATGGTGGAATCATGGAGATTGTGCTCATTGTCCTAAAGGTAAATGGTCAGAAGAGCATCACAGATGGGAAAGTGGGTGTAATTATTCAATACAAGAATACTGTCGTGATAATGAGCAGCAGATGTGGAAACCATATAAAAAAGGTGTTGTCTTAAGAAACGGTGATATTTGGTGTTTTGACGATTTTACCTATTATAAGAGAAAATGGACTAAAACAGAATCAGAATTATTGTCCTTGCCTGGTTCTATCCCTAAATGGGTAAATGTACATAAATATGTAGAATTCATATCTCCCAGTATAACATTTATCTCAGAAGGAGATCATGTGAATATCAATTATAATCCACAGGACAAAAAGGCATTAGAACTAACATTCCCTTGTAATAAATTGGCAGAAACGATTGATTTTTATTTTGAAGATATATCATATGAACATATTTTGGATGAAATAACACGGAAAGTTGATGGACTTGATATAGATGTTATAATTGATTCATATGAGACAAAATATAGTCATGAATATTTTAAGATGAATTCTGATACTGAAGGTGAAAGATACCGTCTTGACCGAGATGCCATTTATACAGATGAATATCTTGCAAAACTTCTACCTCCTATTCATGACTATTACGATGATAGAACAGCTTGTGACGCACACTATCCAGACCACACAAATCCTTATAAGAAAAAATATGAATTTGAACAAATCTTGAGCACTTTCGATAAAAAGGAAGGAGATGATTTATTATATTCTTTTCGCGGGACTGGTAACATTTTTAGATATGCACACAATCTAAAAACTAAAGATGCTGAGGTACGTAAAGAAGCAAGAGAAAAATATAATAGGAAAGAACATATAGATTATTTGGTCAATTGCAGAATTTCAGAAATCTTAAATAAAAAAATGGAGATAGAATCAAGGCTACATATAAGGCAAGCCGAGAACGAATCTTATAATCATAGTAGATGACTGACATGGTACATAGGTATCATTATATAGCAATCTCACATAAGGTTTATTCATGTCAATCCTGAATATTTGCCAACCATTTCCTATAGTAAAAAGGGGGCTTGTGTTGGATTAATAATTTAATCACGGTTGACAGCAGAAGAGCCCCAAACTAACATTCAGAGGTAATGCAGATTGTAAGTAGGTTAATTGTTCCCAAAATGAAGCCCAAAAGCAATGATGGGAACATTAGATGACTAGAGCCATTTGCCAACCAGCATGACTACCACGACATCAGATATGAAGAATCCCAGGACGAAGAAGAACCAGAAGAACCACTGGGCATAGTGGCCCTAAAAGCTTGCTGTTTTATCTGGATAGTTTCCCCGACATCGATAGTAGGTAGGGGTATTAGGCTACCCCTCCCTATTATTGAGTGGACAGAGGCAAGCCCCTTCTGCATATCTATCCAGACATGATGTTGCCAGATATTTATCATTTTGAATATCGTGTTTCGAAGAACTATCAAAGTCATATAAACTATAATTGCTTGCTATTTTATCTGGTCAGCCTCCCAAGCATCTATAGGTGGGTGGGGAATTAGGCTTACCACTGCTTGAAAAATGTGGCATCGGCAAGCCGATTTTACACGCTTGATATTATCCTCTTGTATCGGCTCCGAAACTCATGGCCTGCCATGTGTGAGAATAGCTTAATGACAGATTCCGTGACCTCTGCTTGCAGATTTATGTGGTCAGTCCACCGCCCGATGAAAATCGGAACGGGTAATGAGCTTCCCGATGCTTGTTTTATGTGGCAAGCATCGGGCAAGCCCTCTACTTCATAGCTACATTGCCTTCATCCACTCCTTGTCCCGCAGATAGACATATAGATAGGAACGTAAACTCAGGTCACCTTGCAATCGCTGGGTATGTGCGAATGCAGCCGTTCGCTCACTTTCGCTCAGTTGCTGCCATACGCCAAAGGCTTGCGATTCGTTGTTGCCAACCTTCTTGTAGATGACCTTCAATCGGTCAAAGGAAGAGGTGACATCGATGGCATTGAAATCATTGGACGCAACTATACTGCTATATGCCTTTGTGTGGTTGCTTTCGTTGGAACCCTCCGTATCGGGCATCAAAATTGTAATATTCAACGTTCTTTACAACCTTAGTTTCCTTCCACATAATCTTATATTATTTTCTTTTTGCAAAGCTATCCAAAAATAAAGAGGCGGCAAAGACATTTACATTTCTTAACTTTTGAGGGGCAGAAGTAGGCATAAAAAGTACGGCATCTTAAACAATACCGAAGTATTGTAAAAGATGCCTACTTGGATTTATATAAGGTAATGTGTCTATTTTGTGTTACTTGAGATTCTTTAGTTTTTACTTATTTGCGTTTTCTGTTTTCTCGGTTTTCTTGCCGTTCTTTTTGCCGTGAGGGACGTTTATCTTTCCCGGGTTCTGTCCGTTTCTGCCAAAGCCAAAGGCGTTGCCGCTTCGGTACATTTTCTCGACCTGTTTTTGGTTCAGAATCTTCGAGAAATCCTTGTAATACTTCTCCTTGATGTCGATTGTCTTGCGCTCGTTGGCGAAGCCTTCCTTTATTCTTTCGGCAATCTGCTCCTCGGTCATCTCTTGCTTAGGACTGTTGCCGTCGCGCATCATTCGTCTTTCGGGGCGTATAGCCTGCAGTTCTGCGATATACTGTTTGTATAGCGGAATGAACTTCTCGCTTGTCTTGTCGTCGAGCAGAAGCGTTTCTGACATCTTCTTTGCTCTTTGTTCAGCCATCTGTTCTGCTGATGGTCTTTCGCGCATCTGTCGTGCGTTGCCGTTCTTCTGTGCGTTTGCTGTGATTACTGTAACGAATGCAGCAGCGAGGAAAAAAAGTTTTGTCTTCATATTTGTAAATGTTTAGTATGATAAAAATGTAGAATTGTTTGCTTCAACTGCTGCAAAGATATGGGGAGAAAAATCCTGTGCAAACGTAAAATCCCTAATTATCAGAAGGAAAATCCCCATTTCTGTTTTTTGATAAAACAGAAACAGGGATTACTCAAAAGAAAATTGTCAATTGTCAACTGTCCATTGTCAATTCTGAATTTTCAACTTTCAAGTTTAAATTTTCAATTTACAAGTTCCAACTCATGCCAGCCATTAGGTTGCGTCCCGTTGTAAGCGGAGCGTTGTAATAGTAGTATTTAGGCTTGTAGCCCAGCAGATTGTCGAGTGCGATGTTGAGGCTGAAGCCCTTTGCCATCTGCTGCGACAGACTGATTTTCCAGAGCGAGTAAGCCGGATATTTTATGTTGTACACAACGTAAGATGTTATGTCAAGCTCCTTGTTGTTAAGCTCCGACAGATACTTGCCGCTTAGAGTTGCCGTAAAATCATATTTCTTGCAGAACTTACGGCTGTAGTTCAGCTTGAACGTGGCAGAATGAGGACGCGCCGGCAGATAAGGCGTCAGGCTCGTGCCTTTCGACTCCTCCTTTGAATAAGCGTAGCTTACACGCGCCCCAAGTCCGCAAGGCCATTGAGCCTGAGCCGTCAGTTCGCCTCCGTATATGTTCAGGTTGCTGATGTTCATATACTTCATGTACTGCTGGTTCTTTTCGGCATCGGCTTGCGGAGACGAAGTCGTGATGCGGTTGTGCACCTTGTTGTAGAAGCCCGTTATGCTGAACGTGTAGTGGCTCAGATAGAACTCGGCCGAGGCGTTGAGGTTTCGGCTCGTCTCGGGCTTCAGATCCTTGTTTCCGCGGATGTAGATGCTGCCCGTGCCGAGCATGTCGAAGTTCATGAAACGCTCTTTCAGGGTAGGCGTGCGGAATCCCTCGCCATACGACAGACGGAATGTCTGACTGCTGGTAGGCTTGTAGCAGATGCCCAGCTTTGTTGTGGCACGGCTCGTCTTTCCGTTGCTGAAATAGTCGTATCTTACCGCGCCTATCACCTCCCATTGGCGGTTTATTTCCCAGTCGTCCTGCACAAAGGCATTGGCAGACTTCTGAACCTTCGCCCCGTCGTCGAACTGGTAGCTGCTAAGATAGTCGCGCATGAACTCTGAGCCTATGGTTATAGTGTTGCTTGTGCCGAACGAGTGGTTGTAGAGACCGCGCACAATGTTCTGCACGTTGCTGTAGTCGCGAATGTCGAGTTTCGCCATCTTCTGAAAGTCGCTCTTGTCGTACTGGTCGAAGCTGTACGACAGTTCGATGTCGTCGCTTTCAGAGAAACGGTACTTTGCGCGCATGCCAGCCGAATAGTCGCGGTATCGGTCGGGCAGAAGAGGGTTGAAGAGCCTCTCCCTGAAGAAATATCCGGCTCTTGCCGTTATCTTCAGACCGTCGCAAGGCTTTAGCACAAGATGATCCTTGAAGTTCCACGTCCTGCCGCCGTAAACGCTACTAACGATGTTCGACGACAGACCGCCCTCGGCGCTGTGCACATCGTAAGTGTCTATCCTTGTGTGCTGTACGCTCAGACTGTTTGTTGCCATGCCCTTGCTTATGCCAATGCTTCCGCCGTAGCGTTGCTCGTTGTGCGCCGCTATGCGCGCGTTGGCGTTTATCTTGAAGAGCGACTTCTGCCTGTCCTTTGTTATGATGTTTATCACGCCGCCGTTCGCGCTCGAGCCGTAGAGAGCCGAGGCTGCCCCTTTCACAATCTCAATCCGCTCAACATTGCTCATGTCTATGCGCTGGAAATCGGTATTGTCCATCGTCTCTCCGGCAAGCCTCTCGCCGTCAATAAGGAAGAGAACGCCCTGACCGCTGAATCCAGCCATATTCATGTTTACCTGCTGACTCATGGAATAGCTGAACTCAACGCCCGGAATCTCCTGCTGAAGAAGGTCGCTGATGTTCGTGGCATCGCTCTCCTTTATGTCCTTTGCCGAAATCAGACGCGTTTGGATAGGCGTTTCGGCAAGAACCTTGAGCGTGCGAGTGCCAGTAACAACAAACTCCTCCATCTGTACGGAATCGGCATATTCGGTCTGCGCTCCGGCGTTGGCTGCAAGCAAAAGCAGACAGGCGAGCGCGATATGTTGTCTTTTATTCATACGGATAAATGTAGTCTATGGTTAGATAGCCTTTCAGATTGTTTGGGCTGATATAGTTGGCAAGATGCAGAGCCGCCTTTGTTCCGTCGTGAAGACGCACGATGTAGACCTTTCCCGAAGGATGATATGTTGGCGGCGGAGTGGTGATGTCCATAACCAGCCATCTGCCCAAGACAGGGTTGCTGAGGCTGTTCTGATAGCCGATGTAGTAGGAGAGCATGCCCGAAATGTCGTTCATTACGATGTTGTTGCTCCATTCG
>JBGUGY010000167.1:0-2119 GCA_045111775.1 Bacteroidaceae bacterium
TCTCTGTTCTGCATGGCGCAGACGGCGGTTTTCACAAGTCAGGGCATTCCGTTTATCTTTGCCGGCGACGAGATGATGCGCAACAAGAAGGGCGTTCACAACTCGTTCGAAAGTCCCGACAGCATAAACACTATTCCATGGCATCAGAAGAAAGAATACAAGGTAGCGTTCGACTATGTCCGCGGACTTATTCAGCTTCGCAAGGAGCATCCAGCCTTCCGTCTTGGCAATGCCGATGAGGTTCGCAAGCATCTCGCGTTCCTTCCGGTAGGCGAGAAGAATGTTGTTGCCTACAAGATTTCCGGTCACGCCGGCGGCGATTCAGCCGAAGAACTCATCGTTGTATTGAACAGCAACAAGAAGACCGTCGAGCTCGAACTCGACAACAAGGAATACACAATCCTTGCCATGGAGAACAGAATTGACCTGAGCGGCAAAATTGGAACATGTTTAGGCGGAAAAGTCCGCGTGCCGGCTCAGACAGCTATGATACTGAAATTTTAAGAATAAATAGAGTATGAATTACAAGAGTTTTCTGCTGGCACTTGCTCTGTGCCCGGCAGTAATGCGTGCAACAGATGTGAAATCGCCCGACGGCCGTCTGGTCGTTTCGGTCGATTTGCAGAACGGCACGCCTGTTTACAAGGTTAATTATGACAAGAGAGAGGTCGTAAAAAAGAGCAAACTCGGTTTTGAACTTTATGAGAATTTCCAAGACCGAAAAGTAATCGATTTTCAGAATAATTTTGAGAAGCTGAAAGAAGTTACGTCTACATTCGACGAGACATGGAGTCCGGTATGGGGCGAGGAGAGTTCAATCAGAAACAACTACAATTCGCTCACGCTCGAGTTGAAGCACAACGACGGCAGACTGATGAACATCTGCTTCCGTGTGTTTAACGACGGAATAGGCTTCAGATACGAGTTTCCTCAGCAGGGCGCAACTAACTATTACTTTATAAAGGAAGAGAAGAGCGAGTTTGCCATGGCTGGCGACAACACGGCGTGGTGGATTCCGGGCGACTACGATACGCAGGAATACAGCTACACAACGTGCAAGCTTAGCGAGATTGCCGGAAAGATGCCTTCGGTTCTGAAGGCTCACGAAGGAAACTCGTCTTCTACGACATTCAGCAATACCGGCGTTCAGACATCGCTCCAGATGAAGACGCCAGACGGCTTGTACGTCAATATCCACGAGGCTGCATTGGTCGATTATCCTTGTATGCACCTCAACCTCGACGACAAGAACCTTACGTTCACATCGTGGCTTACACCCGATGCAACAGGCATGAAGGGTTACATTCAGGCTCCGTTCCATACACCTTGGCGCACCATTATGATTACCGACAGCGCAACAAAGGCTCTGGCATCGCGCCTCATTCTTAACCTGAACGAGCCTTGCGCCCTCGATGACGTGTCGTGGATTCACCCAACGAAATACGTAGGCGTGTGGTGGGCTATGATTACAGGAAAGAACACATGGGCTTATACCGACCTTCCGAACGTGAAGATTGACGAAACCAGATACGACAAGTGCGAGCCTAACGGCAAGCATCTGGCAAACAACGACAGCGTTCGCCGTTACATCGACTTTGCATCGAAGCATGGCTTCAGCGAGGTGCTGGTAGAAGGCTGGAACAAGGGCTGGGAAGACTGGTTTGGCAAGACCAAGGAGTATGTATTCGATTTCCAGACTCCATATCCCGATTTCGACATCAAGGCTCTTAACGACTATGCCCACTCAAAGGGCGTAAAGCTGATGATGCATCACGAGACATCAGGCTCGGCACGAAATTACGAGCGTCATATGGACAAGGCTTATCAGCTTATGAAGAAATACGGCTATGATGCCGTAAAGAGCGGATATGTAGGTCCTATTCTTCCGCGAGGCGAGTATCATTACGGCCAGTGGATGGTAAACCACTATCTCTATGCTATCAAGAAGGCTGCCGACTATAAGATAATGGTAAATGCGCACGAGGCTGTCCGTCCAACCGGATTGTGCCGAACTTATCCGAACTTGGTGGGTAACGAGAGCGCGCGCGGAACAGAGTACGAGGCTTTCGGCGGAAATACTCCCGACCATACCACAATCCTTCCGTTCACCCGTTTGCAG
>JBGUGY010000168.1:0-5233 GCA_045111775.1 Bacteroidaceae bacterium
CGAGGGCACGCGGATTGATAATCTGTTCCATCTGGGCGTCCTTGACCTTTCCAGAAAGCGGTTTGAACAGCGGATACATATTCTTCAGGAAGTCGAAGCGGCGCGTAACGTAGTTCTTGTACTTGGCATCGCCTGTGATTGCGCTGGCATCAATCAGAGCCTGATAGGTTATTCCCCACTCGTAACTGCCAATGCGGAACGCTCCGCGGTCGAGAGCCGCACCATCGGGCAGCTTCTTCGTCTTGTTTATCTCCTTACCGTCCTTAACGAGGCGAGCCGGAGTCTGAGCATCGATATAGGCAAAAATACGGTCGAGCGTAGCCTTCACGTCCTTGGCTTCCAACTCGCCGTAGGTTACGCGATAGTTGGGTTTTAGAAGGTGCAGCGGAGTGGTCATGTCATTTACCGGTTCGGCATTCTGCGCCGCGATGTTAGCACACGCAAGCTGAGCAACACATGCCACAGCAATAAGTTTCTTGTTCATTAGTATCTGTATTTTAGTTTTTTTCATTTTGTTATCTGTGCCAGATAGTCGTAGTGGTTCCCCTGCTCAACCATCTTGCACTTCAGTCCGCAATCCTCGGCAACGGCCTTCAGCATCGGAAAGTCTACGTAGAGCCAGTTGAACGGCTTGCCTTTCACCTTGCGATACTGCATCTGATAGTCTACCTCGCCGTAATACTTGTCGTTAAGGTCGATATCGAACGAGCCGTCTTCGTTCTCGAACAGATATTTGAGGTCGCTCGAGTCGATGAGAATCTTTCCGCCGTCGGCAAGAAGCGAAGCAGCCTTGCGCAGAAGATTAGGCAGGTTCTCGAGTTCTCCGGCTATGCCTGTGCCGTTCATCAGCATCAAGACGGTATCGAAACGCTCGTCGAACATTGGCGAGAAGAAGTTTACGCATTGCACGTTCTTCAATCCTCGCAGGCGCATAGCCTCGCAGCTGAGTGGCGACACGTCGATGGCCGTAACATCGAGTCCCTTATTCTGGAGCGCGATGGCATGGCATCCGGCTCCTGCGCCCACGTCGAGCACTCGTCCCGAAGCCAACCCGAGGGCAACCCGTTCGAGCACCGGAAAACTTTCTTCCGTGCGGAAGAGGTACGGAACAGACATCTCGTCATCGTCGAACATGCTTGAGAGAACCTTCAGAGTAGAGGCTTTTCCTGTTGTCTGATAGTCGAGAATCGCCTGCCCCATCGGGTCGCAGTCTTTCGGCAATATGCTGTTTTCTGTCATCATTCGTAATGTATTTTTTCAATTCAGGTGCAAAAATAACAATAATTATGGTTGAGAGAAACAAAAAAGGCACTCCCTGCAATAAAAATGCAATGAGGAGTGCCGTCTGAATTTATTACTGGTGATACTTAAATCGTTATTTACCTTCGAGAAATTGGAGCAGCTGCGGAAGCATTTCCTCGGCTTTTCTGCGCCCTGCCTCGTACACGTTGCGCATCTTTGTCTCGTCCTGCTCTATGCGCCCAATGCCGAGTGTCTCGTCGGGGCATACTATGAAGGCTTTTCCGCTACGCTCCTGCTCGGCAATGTAGTCGAGCTGCGCGTTGTACATCTTGTGGCGAACTCTCATAAGCTGCGCCACCTTAGGGAACTTTCTGTGCCACAGACGCAGAAGCAGGTATAGCTGTGCCTTCTTCTTTTTGTAATCCTTTGGCTGAGTAAGCACGACGACGTTCTTGCCGTATCCGCGGCTCTCGAGGAACTTGAGCGGAATACTGTCGGTTATTCCGCCGTCGAGATAATAATGTCCGTCAATCTCGACAGGCTTGGCAAATACGGGCATAGACGATGATGCCTTGAACCATTCGAGTCCTTCGCCATCGGCATCGTCTATACGGCGATAGACTGGCTTTCCTTCTTCTATATCGGTACAGACAACATAGAATTCCATACTGCTCTCGCGATAGGTCTTGAAGTCCATCGGGTCGAGCTCGTATGGCAGTTTGTGGTACGAGAACTCGTCGTTAACATAGTTTCCTGTCTGGCGGAGCGATTTCCAGCTCATATATCTCGGCTCGTCCTTGAACCTGATGTTGTAGCGCAAAGCCCTTCCCGGCTGTCTCGACTTGTAGTTACAGCCAAACAGCACGCCGCCCGACACGCCAGCGGTTGCCGGAAAGTCGATGCCGTGCTCCATAAGTACATCAATTACTCCTGATGTAAACAGACATCTCAGTCCGCCGCCCTCGAGCACCAATCCTACTTTGTTTGTCGCATTCATTTTAAGAATAATAAGATAGAAAGATTGCGCCACAAAAATACTAACAAATATCAACAATCAGCCTAACCAAACGTCGTATTTTATGGCACAAATGTCACAAAAAGCAGCGTGTTAAACATTTTTAGCCAGATTCTCCCTGTATTTCTGCGGCGACACGCCCAGTTTCTTCTTCACATACCTGCCAAAGAAGCTCTGATTTGGAAATCCGAGGGTGGCTGCTATCTGCTTTATGTTCATGTCGTCGCGCTTCAGCAGACTCTCGACATCTCTCAGCACCGCCTTGTCTATAACCTGAAGAGCCGTCTTTCCGGTAACCTTACGGCACACGGTCGAGAAATACTTAGGGGTGATGTTCAGCTTCTCGGCATAATATGATACCTGATGGTACTTGGGCGACGAGCTTTCGAGCAGCAAAAGAAACTGTTTGAAGATATTGTCGGCCGACGTGAATTCTGACTTGGGGAAATCCACGCGGTTCATCACCGCGCCTCCAAACTCGTATTTGAAAGCCGTAAGCAGAGCTTCCATTATCTCCTTCTGATACGGCAAATCCTTTTGGGCAAGGCGGCTTTTCAGCAAGTCGCAGTACTGACAGAATACCCGGACGCTGTCCTCATCAATAGAAAAGACAGGATTCTGCTTCAGGAAAATCCGCATATTAACCGATTCTCTGTCTAACGCGAATATCTCCTCGGCATACTCGCTAGATATCGAAATTGCCTTCACCTCGGCATCGACACTTATCATGAGTTTGCGCAGCACAACGCTTGGCAGTCCGAAAAGCATCTGGTTCTGCTCCATCTTATATATCTTGTCGTTTATTGACAGTTCGGCACTTCCTTTCAGCAAGAGTACCCCAACGTAATCGTTCATAACAATTTCGCGGTCAAGCATTTCTCTCTTTATCTCGTCGAAACTGGTTATAACCGTTATGCGTCTGTCGGTACAGACATCACAATTCAATAAAAAATCTTCCATGACTTTCGTTTTTTCTGATTCTGCTGCAAAGTAAGCATTTTTTCGTCTATGTCTGTTGTCTCAAAAGTCCTTATTAATGTCTTATATTTCTTATTTAGTCACATAGAAAGAAAAATAGAACAACTTCGGAGATATTTTTCTGTTCAATAATTCTTTTTTTCGTTATTTCTTTGCCGCAGAAAACGAATAAAAAGACACTATATGATTAGAAAAAGTTATTTAGCATTTTTTGTCGGAATCACTACTCTGACATCATGCGCAGAAAAAGAGATTAAGACGGAAAACAACGCCGTGAGCGTAAAAACCGAGCAGGTGCACGCCACGGCAGACTACGACGTTATGCCGTATGTAGGAACGGTAGAGGCTTCGAACACCACAACGGTAAGCTTCACCTCTATGGGAATTGTTCAGAAAGTATTATTCGACGAGGGGCAGACGGTAAGAAAAGGACAGCTGATAGCAACGCTCGACCCAACACAGGCGAGAAACGCGGTAGAGGCTGCCGATGCCACTCTAAGGCAGGCTAAAGACGCCATCTCGCGATACAAGCAGCTGCACGACAACGGCTCGCTTCCCGAGATACAATGGGTCGAGGCGCAGAGCAAGCTTCAGCAGGCTCAGGCAAGCTACGACATGGCTAAGAAGATGCTCGACGACTGCAATCTGTACGCTCCTACGAGCGGCATTGTAGGCAAAAGATACGTTGGCGCAGGCGAGACGGCACTTCCGGCACAGGCAGTCCTGTCTATCCTCGACGTAAACAACGTAAAGGTTCTGGTTTCTATTCCCGAGAAAGAGATAGGCTCAATCAAAGCCTCAACACCATCGACAATCAAGGTCGAGGCTCTCGGCGGAGCTTCTTTCAAGGGCGGAAAGTTTGAGAAGGGCGTTCAAGCTGATGCCATAACCCGGACTTACAACGCCAAGATTTCGGTTCTGAACAATGGGCAGAGGCTTCTGCCGGGAATGGTATGCAGCGTCTGCTTCGGCAACGGCAAGGGCAACGCAAAGGAGGCGATAACCGTTCCGATTACAGCCGTGCAGAAAGGCTCTGGCGGCACAACCTTCGTATGGAAAGCCAACGGCAACAAGGCTGCAAAAACACCAGTAAAGACTGGCGAAAGCATAGGCAACCGAATAGTTATTGAGGAGGGCTTGAACGACAACGACATCATCATAACCGAAGGCTATCAGAAAATAAGCGATGGCTCGGAAATAAAAATGTAACATATTATGAACAAGAAGAATAAGATAAACTGGGTTTCGTACCTGATGCACAACTTCCGCATCACGGGACTGATAATAATCCTGCTGTTCGTCTTCGGAATCATTGGTTTCGACAAGATGGCAAAGTCGGAGTTTCCCGATTTTGTGATAAGGCAAGGCGTTGTGGTTGCCGTCTATCCGGGCGCAACAGCCGAGGAAGTTGAGGAGCAGGTTGCCAAGCCGCTCGAACGCTATCTCTTCACCTACGACGAGGTGAAAAGGCACAAGACAACCACCACGAGCACCAACGGAATGTGCATCGCAATGGTCGAGCTTCAGGACAACGTAAACAACAAGGACGAGGTTTGGAGCAAGATTAAGCACGGTCTTAACTCGTTCAAGAGCCAGAATCTGCCAAGCGGCGTGCTCGCCCTGAGCGTGAACGACGATTTCGGCTCTTCATCGGCATTGCTCATAGCCATAGAGAGCGACAGCCGCAGCTATAAGGAGCTGAAGAAGTACAGCGACGACCTTGCCGACCGTCTGAGACAAGTGCCTTCGGTAAGCAACGCGGTTCTGTACGGCAACAATCAGGAGCAGATAACCGTTTACATAGACCAAGAGCGTCTGGCTTCGTACGGAATAGGAAAGATGGCTGTAGTGCAGGCAATGCAGTCTGCCGGACTGACCACGATGAGCGGCGGCATCAGCGGACTCGAAAAGAACATGCCGATACACGTAAAGCCGAGTCTTGCAAGCGAAAAGGAGATTGAGAACCAGATTATCTTCAGCGGAACGGACGGCAAGGTT
>JBGUGY010000169.1:0-9661 GCA_045111775.1 Bacteroidaceae bacterium
AGGTAACAAGGCTACAGCATACGGCTTCATCGCTGCTGCTGAGAAGGCTGGTCTCAAGCTCTATCTTGGTTCCTACCCTATCACTCCTGCTACCGACGTTCTTCACGAACTTTCTAAGCACAAGAGCCTTGGTGTAACAACCGTTCAGTGCGAGGATGAGATTGCCGGCTGTGCATCTGCCGTAGGTGCATCTTTCGCTGGTGCTCTTGCCGTAACTTCAACATCTGGTCCTGGCATCTGCTTGAAGTCGGAGGCTATGAACCTTGCTGTAATCATGGAGTTGCCTCTCGTAGTGCTCGATGTTCAGCGTGGCGGTCCAGCAACAGGTCTTCCAACAAAGAGCGAGCAGACCGACTTGCTTCAGTGCTTGTTTGGCCGTAACGGTGAGTCTCCGCTCCCTGTAATCGCAGCAACATCTCCAACCGACTGTTTCGACGCTGCATACAATGCTTGTAAAATTGCGCTCGAGCACATGACTCCTGTCGTTCTTCTTACCGATGCTTACGTTGCAAACGGTTCTGGCGCGTTCAAGTTGCCAAACCTTGCTGAGTTCCCAGCAATCAACCCTCCATACGTTCCTGAGGAACTGAAGGGTACATGGACTCCATACATGCGTGCCGAGAATGGTACTCGCTATTGGGCTGTTCCGGGTCGCGAAGGATTCCAGCATATTCTTGGCGGTTTGGAGAAGGACGACAAGACTGGCGCAATCTCAACAAATCCTGAGAACCACGATTTGATGACTCGCAAGCGTCAGGCTAAGATTAATAACATCGTTGTTCCAGACCTTGAGGTTATCGGCGACAAGGATGCTGAGCTGCTTATCGTCGGCTTCGGTGGCACATACGGTCATCTGCGTGCTGCTATGGAAGAGATGAGCGCAAGCGGAAAGAAGGTTGCCATGGCTCATTTCAAGTACATCAACCCACTTCCAAAGAATGCTTCAGAGGTTCTGAAGAAGTTCAAGAAGGTTGTTGTTGCCGAGCAGAACATGGGTCAGCTTGCTGCATTCCTTCGTATGAAGGTAGATGGATTCGTTCCATATCAGTTCAACCAAGTAAAGGGTCAGCCTTTCGTTGTAAACGAGTTGGTTGAGGCCTTCACTGAAATCTATAACAAATAATTAAGACTTTACGATTATGGCATATACAATTCAGGATTTTAAGAAGGGCCAGCCACGCTGGTGTCCGGGATGCGGCGACCACGCATTTCTTGCATCTCTTCAGAAGGCAATGGCTGAGATTGGTGTAGCACCATACGATACTGCGGTTATCTCGGGTATCGGTTGTTCAAGCCGTCTGCCACACTACATGGCTACTTATGGCATGAATACAATCCACGGTCGTGCTGCTGCCATTGCAACAGGAGCAAAGGTTGCAAACTCAAAGCTTACAGTATGGCAGGTTAGTGGCGATGGCGATGGCTTGGCTATCGGTGGTAACCACTTTATCCACGCAAACCGTCGTAATATCGACCTTAACATGATTCTGTTGAACAACCGAATCTATGGTCTTACAAAAGGTCAGTATTCTCCAACATCTCCACGTGGATTCGTAAGTAAGTCATCTCCTTACGGAACTGTTGAGGATCCATTCCGCCCAGCTGAGCTTTGCTTCGGTGCACGCGGTCACTTCTTCGCTCGCGCCGTTGCCACAGATGCTGCTGCAACAGTCGACATCTTGAAGGCTGCTTACAACCACAAGGGCGCAGCAGTTTGCGAGATTCTTCAAAACTGCGTTATCTTCAACAACGGAACACACGAGTCTGTTTACGACAAGGCAGGTCGTGCAAAGAACGCCATCTACGTAAAGCATGGCGAACCGCTGATTTTCGGTGAGAACCGCGAGTTTGGTCTTGTTCAGGATGGCTTCGGCTTGAAGGTCGTAAAGATTGGCGAGAACGGTATTACAGAGAAGGATATCCTTGTTCACGATGCTCATTGCGAGGACAACACATTACAGTTGAAGCTTGCCTTGATGGGCGACAATGACGGTTTCCCTGTTGCTCTCGGCGTTATCCGCGATGTTGATGCGCCTACTTACAACGATGCAGTAGAGGCTCAGATTGAGGAAGTTAAGGCTGCAAAGAAGTATCACAACTTTGCAGAACTTCTTGAGACAAACGATATCTGGGAAGTAAAATAATTCCGAATTTGAATTTATGAGATATGAGCTTGGGGTGAAGTGATTTCACCTCAGGCTTTTTTGTTTATAAAAAAGAAACGTGTCCGATAGGGTTGCTTTCGCCTGTCGGACACGTTTCTTTATTTTTGCATTGCGATGTCTTGGATAAACTTTGCCCATCGCTTTTGCCAGTCTTTCATTATCTTTTTCTTTGCCTTTTTTGAAAGCGAACTGTATGTTATACTGTTCATGCAGAGTTGCTTAACTTCGCTCAGACTGAGATTCCATTCTGCTATTGCAGCAAAGAAATCATCGGTCAGAGCCGTATGTTCAAAGATTGTAGGGTCGTCGCTGCAAATGGCTACCGGAAGTCCAGAATGAATGTATCCTACGCTTGGATGCAATTTCAAATCAGAACAATATCCAAGATTCACACTGCTGAGCGGACAAGCCTCTATGCAGATGTCCTTTTTCCTGATTTCGTCGTACAGATTTGGATAAAAATACATGTTGAAGGCGTGTCCTAAGCGTTTCGCTCCAAGGCGCACAGCCCAGCTGACATTGTCGTTTTTGGTATTTTTTGTCTCGCCAGCATGCAGATACAGATTCAAATCGGGATGTTCGCGATTGCATTTTTTCAGAACATCGTAATAATATTCAAAACCATTGTTTTTGTCCTCGTCCGACACAAGGTCAAAGCCCGTTATCACATTGCATTTGCCCATCAGCGTGTCTTTTATATGCTGCTGAACGTATGCAACGTTGTCAATTCGTTTCTGAACCTCTTCGAGCGAGTATCCTTTGTTGCCTGTGCCAATTATCGAGACGTGAAAATCAGCCTTCCTACGCACGTTATTGCACGCTTTCATTATCATCTCCGCCATGCTCAGAAAGATGTCGCGGTCTATGGTCGAGCCGATTCTTATCTCGGCAAACTGAATATTGTTTTCGATGTAGGTGCTAAAGGCCCTTTCCATGTACTTCTCGAAGTTCTCTGGCGAGCCGAAAGCCCCGTTGAAAATTCTTCTGAATATTGGCTGAAAATCCTTCCACGGATTGGTGTGTGAGCTTCCGTTGAAAGTGTAGAGTTTCAGACATTTGTCGCGCGTAAGATAATCGTCTGACAGACATGTCCTTGCCGGAAGATATCCTGCCGGAACATCGTATGGGTCGGTCTGATAGAGCGTGTGCCCGATGTTATCCCCCTCAATCTGAATGTATATGTTTGGCTGCGATGCCAAAAAACTGCAATAGTCGTCGAAAGCCAGAAGAGCTGTGCTGTGAACGTGCAGTTCGCCGCCTTTTGGCAGTTGCTTGCAGAATTTGTAAAGTCTTGTGTTCCAGATAGTAGAATCTGTAAGAATTATGGAATTGAAAGGTTTGTTGTATTGCTTGTGATATTCGCTTACCATTGTGCGCATAATACTGTCGGCGCGCCGTTCGAGTGCCGAAACCTTGTCGCTTGCCGTCATTTTCAGACTAACGGCAAACAGCAGAATCAGGATTATGTTTTTAGTCGTATTACGAAATTTAAGCACAAGTAATATGTTTTTTTTGTTCGATGTTTTCTGCATAGAAAAAGTCTACTTCAATGAAAGATTATTCATTTTCTTCGTAAAGTAGACTTCTTTGACAATTTCTTTTTCCGAGGCATCAGGCAAATCGGCGTGTTGCTGAGAATTTTTTGCCCATACCTACACTAAGTGCACGGCGCATATCATTCCAACTCATCCCTCTCATACGAGTAATTCCGTAAGCGGTAGAAACAACAGGTCTCCTGTCATTTTCAGCCTTTTTCATCTTCGTAGTATTCATAACAATAATTATTATATAGTGTTAAAAAAGTTCTTTTCTCCTTTTATTATCCTCATCCGCAAATATAACGTATAAAAATGAGAAACGCAAACTTTTTTTTAAGTTTTTTTGAGCTAATGAATGCCATATCGTAAAAAACTCGTAAATTTGAACACAAATTCAGAAGAACGAAAATCTTAACGTCAGTTAACTTAATGAAATGCATGGCATTGTGGGCTTTGGCGGCTTCTTTCATGAGCGCGCCTGCCGTTGCACAAGAAAGCAGAATGGTTGAGCAAGATTCGGTCCAAGCCGTTGCTTGCGTGTGGGAAAAAGGAGGCATTGCCTTTACAAGTGTTGAGCCTGTACAGATAAGGAAGAACACACCCCAGTTGTACGAAGTTTCGGCAGATGACTATATGGTTTCGTTGCAGATGATTGACCGCGACGGGCTTGAGCCCGACCAGCTGAAGGAGACGATGCAGATGATTGCCACAAGCATCGGGATAAAAGATGCATCGGGCATAGACGAGATTAAGAATCTTCCGGGTATTAAAGGGCATATCGTTGAGGGCGACCTCGGCAATAACGGAGTGTATCTGATTACTCTCGCGCCCGAAAATTCGACCGTGGCTTATCTTATGATAATCGTCTATGTTGAAGGCATGGAAGAGGATATCGACCGTATTATCGACAGCATCCGGAAGGTTGGCAAATAGAAACGTTTTTGCTGAATGTTTTTTGATTCGAAAATGGAACAGAAATATAGAAGAATAACTGTAAAGATTGGTAGTAATGTTCTGACGCGTAAGGACGGAACGCTCGATGTTACGCGCATGTCGGCAATCGTCGACCAAGTGGCCGAACTCCGCAAACTCGGAATCGAGATAATCCTTGTGTCGTCGGGAGCCGTGGCTTCTGGCCGAAGCGAACTGAAGGTATCGCGAAAGATGGACAGCGTAGACCAGCGTCAGCTTTTCTCGGCTGTGGGACAGGCAAAGCTCATACGCCGTTACTACGATTTCTTTAAGGAACATCATATTGCGGTGGGGCAGGTTCTTACAATGAAAGAGAACTTCGGAACCCGCCGTCATTATCTTAACCAGCGCAACTGCATGATGGTGATGCTCGAGAACGGCGTTATTCCTATCGTTAATGAGAACGACACGATATCGCTGACCGAGCTTATGTTTACCGATAACGACGAACTTTCGGGACTCATCGCCACCATGATGGATGCCGATGCTCTCATCATTCTGAGCAATATCGACGGAATCTTTACCGGAAATCCGTCAGACCCTAAGGCAAAGGTCATTCGCGAGGTTAATCCGGGCGAAGACCTCACCCAGTATGTTCAGACCGAGAAGTCGGGCTTCGGCCGCGGCGGAATGATAACGAAGACAACCATCGCCCGGAAGGTGGCTGAGGAAGGTCTCGACGTTTTCATTGCCAACGGAAAGAAAAACAATATCTTGGTAGACCTCATAACGCGCACCGAAGAGACAACTTTCACTCATTTCATTCCGAAGAAAGACGAGGTTTCGAGCGTAAAGAAATGGATTTCGCACTCTGCCGGATTTGCAAAGGGCGAACTTCATCTAAACGAAGAGGCGGTGAAGGCTATAAAGGGCAGAAAGGCTGCAAGCATTCTGCCTGTTGGCGTTGTAAAGATTGAAGGCGACTTCGAGAAGGACGACATCGTCAAGGTCGTGAACCATTCGGGCAAGGCGATAGGCGTTGGAAAGGTGTCATGCTCTGCCGACGAAGCCCGAGACGTTATCGGAAAGCACGACCAGAAACCTCTTGTTCATTACGATTATCTGTATTTAGACTAAACTTTGATTATGGCATTAAGCAAACTTTTTGAATCAGTTCGCGAGGCAAGCACCTCGTTGTCCGACTTGGACGACAAGCGTATTAACGAGATTCTTTTGGCGGTGGCAGACGAAGCCGTTGCTCAGACTCCAGCCATTCTTGAGGCTAATGCAAAGGATTTGGCACGAATGGATTCTGCCAACCCGATGTACGATAGGCTAAAGCTGACAAAAGAGCGCATCGAGGGCATAGCTTCGGATACGCGCCATGTGGCTCAGTTGCCGTCGCCTCTTGGCAGAGTGCTGAAGCACAGCGTGTTGCCAAACGGTCTCGACATCACTCGCGTGAGCGTGCCTTTCGGCGTTATCGGAATTGTTTACGAGGCCCGTCCTAATGTCACATTCGATGTTTTTTCTCTCTGCCTGAAGAGCGGAAACGCCTGCATCTTGAAGGGCGGAAAGGATGCCGACGACAGTAACCGCGCCATAATGAACGTAATTCACACCGTGCTGAAGCGTTTTGGCGTGAGCGAGATGGTTGCGCAGCTTCTTCCTGCAACTCACGAGGCAACTGCCGAGTTGCTCGAGGCTGTCGATTTTGTAGATTTGATTATTCCTCGCGGAAGTTCAAGACTGATTCAGTTTGTACGCGATACGGCAAAAGTCCCGGTTATCGAGACTGGCGCAGGCATCTGCCATGCTTATTTCGATGAGTTTGGCGACTTGGAGAAAGGCAAGGCGATAATCAACAATGCAAAGACCCGAAGAGTAAGCGTCTGCAACGCACTCGACTGCACGCTTGTTCACGAAAGCCGATTGGCTGACATTGCCGAGTTGTGTGCTCCGCTTGCCAAGGAAAATGTCATCATCTATGCCGATGAGGTTTCTTATGCTGCGCTCAGTGGCTCTTATCCTGCCGAACTTCTTCAGCATGCTACGGCCGACAGTTTCGGAACAGAGTTTCAGGACTACAAAATGGCTCTGAAAGTCGTTGCTACGTTCGACGAGGCTTTGGCTTACATCCGCAAGAACAGTTCGCGCCACAGTGAATGTATCATAACCGAGAATTCTGCTCGTGCTGACAAATTCAGTCGCGTGGTCGATGCTGCGTGCGTCTACACCAACGCTCCTACATCGTTTACCGACGGAGCACAGTTCGGACTTGGAGCGGAAATCGGCATCAGCACCCAGAAAATGCACGCACGAGGCCCTATGGCTCTTGAGGAGATATGCACTTACAAGTGGATAATAAAGGGCAACGGACAGGTAAGACCAAAATGATGCCATGAAGAGAATCTGTCTGTGTCTTTGCCTGCTGATGATGATTGTTGCCTGCGATGATGATAACGACGGCAGCAGATATCCTGATGTGCTGACGAGTTTTGCCGATGTGATTACCGACAAAAGCGGAACCATCGAGAGAATGAACGATGGCGACGGCGTTGCTTATTTGGTAAGCAACGCATCTGGCGGATATAAGAAGGACACGCTCTACCGCGTCGTGGCTCAGTACAGACTTGTCGACGAATCGAGCATCTATCTGTATAACACAACAAAGACGATTTCGCCCGTTCCTGTTCCGTCAAACCACATAAAAGGCGGATTCAAGACCGATTCTGTCAGGATGCAGGGCATCTGGCTGGCGGCTGGATATCTAAATATCGTTCTTCAGATTGAGGGGGCAGGCGAGGCTCATTCGTTTCACTTCGGACAAGATTCGATTTCCACTTCCGGCGAGCACAGACTTGTGTCTCTGAGGCTCTATCACAACCGTGGCGTAGATGCCGAATATTACACTCACAAGGTATATCTTTCCGTTCCGCTGAAGCAGTATCAGCTTGCCGCCGACGACACGATTAGTATGGGAGTGAACCTCTACGGCGAGGGAATGAAATTCTATAAATTTGCTTATAATCAATAAAGAATAACAACTATGCGATATTTTCAGAATGTAGAAGATTTGGGCGATTTGAAGCTTGCGCTTCAAGAAGCCGCAGAGATAAAGAAAGACCGTTTCAAATATCAGGAACTTGGCAAGAACAAGACTGCCATGCTCATCTTTTTCAACAACAGCCTTCGTACCCGTCTGAGCACGCAGAAGGCAGCCATGAATCTTGGCATGAACGTGATTGTGCTCGATGTTAATCAGGGCGCATGGAAACTCGAGACTGAGCGCGGCGTTGTGATGAACGGCGACAAGAGCGAGCATCTTCTCGAGGCAATCCCGGTGATGGCTTGCTATTGCGATATCATCGGAGTGCGTTCGTTCGCAACTTTCGAGAGTCGCAAGGACGACTACGAGGAGAAGATTCTGAATCAGTTCATTAAATATAGTGGCAAGCCTGTGTTCTTCATGGAGAGCGCAACCGTTCATCCGTTGCAGAGTTTTGCCGATTTGATTACAATCGAGGAGTATAAGAAGACAGCACGTCCGAAGGTTGTAATGACATGGGCTCCTCATCCAAAGGCATTGCCTCAGGCTGTTCCTAATTCTTTTGCACAGTGGATGAACGCTGCCGATGTCGATTTCGTCGTAACTCATCCAAAGGGATACGAACTCGACCCTAAGTTTGTTGGTAATGCCCGTGTAGAGTACGACCAGATGAAGGCTCTCGAAGGCGCAGACTTCGTTTACGCAAAGAACTGGAGTTGTCCGGGTGTTACTAATCCTGATGACTACGGAAAGGTTCTCTCTCAGGATATGAGTTGGACGGTAGATTCAGCACACATGGCCGTAACCAACAACGCTTACTTTATGCACTGTCTGCCTGTACGCCGCAACATGATTGTGAGCGACGATGTTATCGAGGCTGAGACATCGCTCGTAATTCCAGAGGCTGCAAATCGCGAGATTTCGGCAACCGTTGTTCTGAAGAGACTTCTCGAAGGATTGAAATAATACAAAATACATATAACAAACAACATGAAATTCAAAATCATTTTAGCATCGCTGCTGTTCGGAATGGGTACTACAGCCTTCGCTCAGCAAAAAGCAACTGTAGCAGTACATAACAGCACAGAAGGAAACGTAATTCCAAAGGAGATTTACGGTCAGTTTGCCGAGCATCTTGGCTCATGTATATACGGAGGACTTTGGGTTGGTGAGGATTCTAAGATTCCGAATACAAACGGATACCGAAATGATGTGGTAAAGGCGTTGAAGGACTTGAAAGTTCCTGTTCTTCGCTGGCCGGGCGGCTGTTTTGCCGACGAGTATCACTGGGTAGACGGCATCGGTCCGAAGGAGAATCGCCCACGCATGGTTAACAATAACTGGGGCGGAACTGTTGAGGACAACAGCTTCGGAACTCATGAGTTCCTTAATCTTTGCGAAATCCTTGGCTGCGAGCCTTATGTAAGCCTTAACGTTGGTAGCGGCTCTGTTGAGGAGATGGCAAAGTGGATTGAGTATATGACTGCCGAGGACGGTCCTCAGGCTAAGATTCGTAAGGCTAACGGTCGTGAGAAGCCTTGGCACGTTAAGTACATTGGTGTTGGTAACGAAAGTTGGGGTTGCGGTGGTAACATGCGTCCAGAATATTACGGCGACCTTTATCGCAGATATTCAACATACTGCCGTGAGTTTAACGGAAACAAACTTTACAAGATTGCCAGTGGCGCAAGCGACTACGACCTTAACTGGACTGAAGTTCTGATGAAGAATGTAGGCAGAAAGATGGACGGTTTGTCACTACACTACTACACCGTTCTTGGATGGAACGGCAGCAAGGGAAAGGCAACAAAGTTCACCGACGATGATTACTACTGGTGTCTTGGCAAGTGCTGCGGAATCGACTCACTCCTTCAGAAGCACATCAAGATAATGGATAAGTACGATCCAAAGAAGCAGGTTGCCCTTCTTGTCGATGAGTGGGGAACATGGTGGGATGTTGAGGACGGCACAAATCCGGGTCATCTCTTCCAGCAGAA
>JBGUGY010000170.1:0-10634 GCA_045111775.1 Bacteroidaceae bacterium
ACTTTAAACGCGATACTCTCGAGCGGAGTATAGCCCCAAGGCTCGTAGTACGATGGATAGACATTCAGGTCATATGCCGGCATCAGACTGTAGTACGACATATTCAAAATGCCGTCCTTTCCGTCGAGATAGCAAGGCACGAACATCACCTTCACCTTATCTTCAGGGTTGTTGTTCAAACCGTGATAGCGAAGCGCATTCAGAATCTTGTCGTCCTCAAAATTATTGAGATAATGAGTTATGACAGGATTTGCAAGTCTGCGCTGCGTTGAATCTGTTCCATCAAGGCGTTCAATCAAATCCTGACGAGGATTGCCAACCCACGCCGGCACGTTTATCACAGCGAGCACATTCTTAGACAAATCCGAATCTCTCAATCGCTTTATCGCCTCGAGGAAGATGTCCAAGCCTTTGTTCTTATATTCATATCTTCCGCCTGTTCCGATGATTATCGTATCATCGTTCGACATTTTGCAGCCAGTCAGAACAGAAGCGACATCGAGCAGTTTCTGTCTTGCTTTCTTTCTGACAGAATTATATTCTGGCAACTTCGGAACAAAATCATTCTCAAAACCATTCTTCAGAACAACATCAGGCTCTTTTTCGAGCAACTGTTTGCACTCGGCTGCGGTGATGTCGCTCACGGTCGTAAAGCAATCGACATTGTGCGCGGCCTGCTTCTCGACTGAATGTTTGCTCTGCATATTCAGTTCCTCTGCCATCTGGTCACCGTTGTAGGCAAACATATAGTCGTAGAGCGGCTTTCCGTTTCCGGCAATAGAACGGCCGATGCTTGTAGCGTGTGTGGTGAAGATTGTAGCGATTGCAGGTACGTATTTCTGCAAGTACAGCGCACCGAGAGCCGTCATCCATTCGTGTGCCTGATAAATAACCTTCGATTTCTTTGAAAGTTCGTTTTTATAAAAACTCTCAACAACTTTGGCAGCCGCATAAGAGAACATGGAAGCCTCGTCGTAATCGCCATAGGCATGAAGCGAATCGACTTTGTAGTCGTTCCACGCATTTGTATATATTTCGTTCTTTCGGATAAAGAACGGATTAAAATCAACAAGAAAAACTATCGGCGTTCCGGGAATGTTCCATCTACCAGTTCTGACAGACAGACCTTCGCCGTGCGATGCTTCCAACCACTTAGGAAACAACGTGCTATCCTCGATAAATAACGGATTTTCCTTATCTCTCCAAAAATCAGGTCCTACAAAGAAGACCTTGTCTTTCATCATCTTCTGCAAAGTCTCCGCTCTTGTAGAAAGCACCGTGTAGATGCCACCCACCTTGTTGCAGACTTCCCAACTTGATTCAAATATATAATCTGGTATTTTCTTAGTCTTCGCAGTCATAGCATAAAATATAAATATCTCTGATGGCAAATGTAAAAAAATAATTTAAACAAACATCACAATTTTGCAAAAACATGTTTCATAACATGAATTTAATTATTAAAAGTCAATTTTACTTGTGATAATACTGCCCTCTTTTCAGAGTTATCTTTCCGTTCTGAATTGCATGTTTTGGACATCTGTGGTAGCAGCCAAGACAGCCGACGCATGAGCCATCGCACTTCCATGCCGGTTTTCCGTTTTTCATCTCGATATTATGAACAGGGCAGGCTTTCGCACACAGTCCGCACTTTATGCAATCATCTGTGACCCAATATTTTGTATCTACTTTCTTCAGACTCAGATTAAAAAGCGGTCTGATTAAGTATGTCTTTATCCACGGAATAGACGTAACGAGCAAAGCGAAAGAATTTGAACGTGCGCCAAGTATAGTGTTTATCTTTTCTACCTTTTTTACTGCCTTTCGCAGCTTGCTTTGCTCCAAATCGTGACTGTCTACATCGAAAAACGGCAGCAAGACGTATGTATTCGGCATCTGAACAGAAAAACAGCTGTCGAGTCGCCATCCTTTTCTTTCGAAAGCCGATTTCATCACTCTATCTGTATAGCCAACATCATCGCCACAGGTACATGCAAAAAACAAATAATCAGGGCGACCATCAAGCGTATCAACTTTAACCTTATCAATAAAATCGAGCACAATCTGCGGAGGTCCCCACGAATATACAGGAAATACGAAGCCCAACAATTCGCCGGGTTCAAGATGATAGCTGCATGAAGTGTTAATCACATCGCCTATCGGCATCAACTTTGTCTTTT
This sequence comes from Bacteroidaceae bacterium, assembly GCA_045111775.1. GTDB lineage: Bacteria > Bacteroidota > Bacteroidia > Bacteroidales > Bacteroidaceae > Ga6A1. The sequence goes on from JBGUGY010000170.1 coordinate 2,181, forward strand.
GGCAAGAGGCAATCTGCTCGGCAACCCACTTGGAATTGCCTGTTCCAGAAAAATAGAATATCATAAATTAAGCGTTTACTTTCATTAGTTGTCATCGAAAACAAAAGAGGGCGCTAATAAAAGCGCCCAATTATTTTGTCGTCAAAATTTCAATTTTATGACTTTGAATCATCATTTCCATAACCATAGCCGTATGAGCCATAACCATAACGACGATAACCGTAGCGATAGCCGTAGTGATAGCCATACTTGCTGTAACCATAGTTAAATGTATCGGATGTACCGTTAAGCACGACAGCCATGTTCGTGAGTTGTTTGTTGGTATACAACTTGTCAATCTCAGGAACCAACTCTCTCTGCATCAAGTTTGCACGGATAACGAACAATGTCATATCAACATGCTTAGTGATGATTGTTGGGTCTGTCACTATCTCTATAGGAGGACAGTCTACTACGACATAATCGTACTTTTCCCTCAGTTCATTAAACAAGGCTGCGAGTCTGTCGCTATCAAGAAGCTCGGCTGGGTTTGGAGGAGTTGTTCCAACAGGAATGACATCCAATCCCTTGCAAAGAGAATCCTTATAAACAATATCCTCGATATTATCGTACTGACCACTCAGATAGTTTGCCACACCCGGTTTAGGACGATTGATATACTTAGACAAAGAACTCTTACGCATATCAAGGTCGACAGCAACAACTTTCTTTCCCTGAATTGCCAAACTTACAGACAAGTTAGCAGAGATGAATGTCTTACCACTACCCGGATTTGCCGATGTGAACATGATAACCTTCTTGTCCTTGCCAAGCATGAATGCCAAGTTAGTACGCATAACACGGAACGCCTCGTTGATAACATTGCTGTTATCCTTCTTAACAACTACAGCCGTGGTTGTGTTAATTGCAGGTTTCTTCTTCTCGTAGAAATGAGTCTTAGGCATCTGCAACAACGGAATCTCCCCGGCAAACGGAGCAGCCATATTCTCCAAATCCTTCTTTCCGCGAACCGATGTGTTCATTGACATCAGAAGGAATATGATACCACCCGGAATTGCAAGACCAGCAGCCAAGGCAATAAGATAAATCTTACTTGACGATGGAGATGTTGGGAAATTACTACCCATCGGAGGAGTTATCACACGAGTATTATATGCAGTAAATGCCTGAGACAACTCATTCTCCTCACGCTTCTGCAACAAGAACAAGTAAAGAGCCTCCTTTACCTTCTGCTGACGCTCAACAGAAAGCAAATGCTTTGCCAACTTAGGGTTAGAAGCCATAACCGAGTTACTCTTAGCCTCGGTAGTCTGCGAACTACGAATCTGATGATTCAGAGTCTTTATCTGGTTATCAACAGAAACGATGATTGCGCTTCGCATAGACTCCAACTGCTGATCAAGATCCTTAACCAATGGGTTACTTGCAGAAGAATTAGCCAACAAGCTGTTATGCTGCAACAGAATTGTATTAAAAGACGAAATCTGACCCTCAATAGCAGTATTACCGATTCCAGAATTGACAGGCAAAAGTTGATGTTTCTTGCTTGGGTCGCTAAGATAAGTACGGATATACTTAGCCATAGCTAAATTGTTATTAAGCATAACGACCTGATTGCTTGCCGCATTTGCCTGAGTCAGATAAAGAGAAGAAACCGCTTCGACATCAGGAATAAGATGTTCACTCTTGTATGAAGAAATATCATTATCAACGTTGCCAAGTTCGCGCTCGATAACTTCCAAACGCTCGTTAATAAACTGCGAAGTACTAATTGCAATCTTGTTCTTATCAGACACCCACTCTTCGTTATATACTACGATAAGCGTGTTGATGAAATCCTCTGCACGCTGAATAGAAACATCATTGAAAGAAAGTTCTACAACAGTTGCATTCTTATCCTTCAAAGCAGCCTTCAAGCCACTGGCATATCTCTCAGTTGTAGAACTAAGATTTACACGATTCACTTTGATATTCATATCCTCATCACCCTTGTAAAAGGCTGTAGGATTAACAACTATTATACCTGCTGGCGTTTTTATCTGCGAACCAATTTTGCCTGTGTATTCATTGTCATACACCTCGCCGTCTCTTGCCAACTTTGAAAGCTTTACTTCTCCATTGTTGACATACATTTCGAAGCTACAATTCGAATAATCAGGAAGATCCAAAATGTTTGCCACAACAGGAAGATTCTTTCCATATAGAGTTACGTCGTGGAAGGTACCATCAACACTGTAGTTATAATCAAGATGAAGTCGCTTTACTGTTTCCATGACTGTCGCAGGCGACTGCAAAGAAATAAGTTCGTTATTTACATTTACTGCACTGTTAAACAGTCCCAAATCACCAAGATTACTAAGATCATTAGCTATTGAAGAACCAGAATTTTTGTCCTCCTTAATCATGATTGAAGCCGATCTCGTAAATACATATGGCTTGCGCAAGAGATAAAACTTTGCACAACACAATGCAATTACCACAGCAAGAACAAACCACTTCCAGTTTGCGAGATACAGGAACAACAAGTCCTGAATGTTTACAGAAGAATCTGTAGTATCAGGCTGTTGAACACGGTTTACGATCCGTATGTCCTGCTGTTTCGTTGTTGTATTTCCTTGTTCCATAATAATTATTATTTCTTAAGCAAAACTGCAATAGATGTCAGCAGCGAAGCAACTGAAATCCAGAATGAAGTAGAAAGAATGTTATTTCCGTTTACGGTAGACTGACGGGCACGCATAGTGTTTGGCTCGACGTACACAACATCATTCTGCTGTAGATAATATGCAGGAGACATTGCCAAGCTATCGGCATTACACAAATTCAAGCGATAGACTCTGTTGTTACCACCTTCGTTTCGCATTACGACGACATTCTTTCTCACACCATATATAGTAAGGTCACCCGCAGTACTCAAAGCTTCGAGAACCGTAACATGATCTTTTTCAATGGCAAAACGTCCAGGATGCGCGACTTCACCCATCACAGAATAATACATCTTGTCGAATTCAACAGTTACTACGGCATCCTTCAACAGATCGCTTGAAATCAGCTTGCCCTTTATCAACTCCGAGATTTCGAATCTGTTCTTTCCTGCAACATTTATCTTTCCAAGAACAGGAAAGTCAATATCGCCATTAGCATCAACCGTATAACCACACATCATCTGTGACCCGTAACTTTTTGACGAACCAACATAACTACCTGTAATACCCAAGTTGAACATCTGTCCAAGTTGAGGGTCACGAGTACTGACGACAATACTTAATTTGTCCTCTGGTCTAACTTTTATTTCTAAAGGAGATTGAACATTTACAATCTGCCCATCCTTTACATCTTGAAAGTAATTTATCTGCTTTGGCGTGCCACATGAAACAAGAATCACAGCGGCAGCAAGATAACAGAATTGTTTTTTCATATTTGATTCAAACAGTTATATAAATCTATATTTTACCAATTAGTTTGCAAAACTAAACAAAATTTATCATTAAAACAAATACGACAAACACTTTTTTCAAAATGCTAAAATTTCTTTCCAAACACAATACTCACAAATGTCTGCCAAAGTATTGCACAGTCGAACAAAAAAGAACGATGTTTAAGATAGAATAAATCGTATCTCAATCGTCTTAGCATTTTGTCCATTGTGTCGGTGTAGCCGTTATGCAAAGTGGCATAACTTGTGACACCCGGACGTATCTGATACAAGAACACATATCTGGAATCCCGCTCCAGAATTTGGTCGATGTAGTATTTTCTCTCGGGACGAGGACCAACAAACGCCATGTCACCAACAAACACATTCCATAGTTGCGGAAGTTCGTCGAGATGATGCTCACGAAGGAATCTTCCGATGTTTGTCAACCGCGGGTCATTCACCTCATCGCCCATACAAAGCTGCGGTCCGTTTTCCTCGGCATTAAGCTTCATGCTTCGGAACTTATATATGTAAAAAGGGCGACCGAACAGCCCGATTCTCTCTTGTTTATAAATAACTCTTCCGCCGTCTTCGCGTTTTATGAGAATATACAAAATCACAAACAGCGGAGAGAATACAACAAGACACAAAAAAGCAAGCAAGCAGTCAATCACTCGCTTTACTTTTCGTTCTATAATGTTCATTCCGTCAGAAACGAACTTTTCATCATCGAACAAATCCACTGAATCATTATCTTGTTAAAACGACGCAAAATTACTGTTTTTTATCCAAATTCACAAACAAATTATGTATTTTCAGCATTGTCGTCATTTTATCAGCAGAAATGTTTGCATTTAAAAGATGCCCCACGACTAAACAAAAGATGTCGTGAGGCATCAGAAAAAAACTAAAGCAAATTTACTTCAAAGTAAATGGTATGGTACACTTTATGTCGCGAGAACTTGAGCCGATATAAGCCTTGAACGCTCCGCTCTCGAACACCCAGTCGTGCTTTCGGTCACTATAGAACTTAAGCATATCGTCTGTAATGGTGAACGAAACGACCTTTTCTTCACCCGGCGCAAGCGAGATTTTCTCGAAGCCTTTAAGTTCCTTCAGAGGGCGTGTAACTGAACATTTCACATCGCCGATATAAAGTTGGACAGTTTCCTTTCCTTCTACGCTTCCGACATTCTTTACAGGAACGCGAACGATGATGTTTCCACCGGCACTCATTGTCTTTGTAGAGACGGTTGGCTTTCCGTATTCGAACGTTGTGTAACTTAATCCGAAGCCGAATGGGAACTGAGGCTTGATTTTCTTTGTATCGAACCAACGATAGCCCACAAGAACATCTTCCTTATACTCCACATTTATACTGTCGCCCGGATAGCAAATTGAACCGAACGAATGTGCTCCGTAATCATCGAGTTTTACTCCGTATGTCATCGGAAGCTTTCCGCTTGGATTTACCTTTCCGCTAAGAACATCGGCAATGGCATCGCCTGCGGCAGAACCACCATACCATGTCTGGATTATTGCCGGAACATCCCTCAGCCAAGGCATCATAACTGGATTTCCGCTGCACAGAACCATCACGAAATTCTTATTAACCTGCAAAATCGACTCGATGAGTTTGTCCTGATAAAAAGGCAAGCCGAATGTTGTGCGATCGCCAGCCTCGCAATCCTGCTCGTGATTCTTGTTCAATCCGCCAACGTAGATTACCAAATCGGCATCCTTAGCTGCCTCAACGGCCTCGGCACGAAGTGATTCATAAACAGCATCTGAAATTACCTCGACACGACCGAACATCGACGCGCCGGAGCGATAGCCTTCGGCATACTTAACTCTGCCCGGCGCCAGTTTGCAGATGCCTTCGAGCGGAGATGTCTCGTGCTTTGGTTTCAACTCAGAAGAACCGCCAGCCTGAACAAGCGTTCTGCGTCCGTTCTCGCCTACAACGAGGATTTTCTTGTAATCATCGAACTTCAAAGGCAGGATGTTGTTGTCGTTTTTAAGAAGGACGATAGCCTCATCTGCTACCTTGCGAGCCACGTTGTAGTGCTCGACACTTGCCATCGAACCGAATCCGCGATTTCTGTTCATCGCGGTGCGGAAAATAAGGCGAAGAATGCGCGATGCCTTGTCGTTCAGAACCGTCATCGGAACTTTGCCGTCCTGAATCATCTTCAAGAATGGCTTTGCAAGATAATAGTCGTCGTATGTGAACTTGCTTTCGGAAGTGAGTCCGTTGGTGTATGAGCCCATCTCGATATCAAGTCCGTTCATAGCGGCCTCGTAAGTGTTGTGGCAACCGCCCCAGTCGGTTATAACGCAGCCGTCAAATTTCCAATCTCCCTTCAGAATTTTATTGATTGTCAAATCGTTGTGGCAAGCATGCTGACCACGGATTTTGTTGTACGCGCCCATTATGCTCCATGCTTTTCCTTTCTCGATGGCAGCCTTAAATGGATAAAGATAGATTTCGTGCAACGCTCTATCCGAGAGTTCTACGTTGATGTGGCCGCGCCAAAGTTCCTGATCGTTAAGCACATAATGCTTTACGCACGTTGCCACTCCGTTTTTCTGAACTGCCTGAATGTAAGGCACGCACAATGTTGCTGCAAGAAATGGGTCTTCGCCCATGTATTCAAAGTTTCGGCCATTAAGAGGCGTTCTTGCAATATTTACGCCAGGACCGAGAATCACGTTTTTGTTTCTGTACAGACATTCTTCGGCAAGAGCCTGACCATATTGCGCCGCCAAATCGGTATTCCATGTCGAAGCAAGGGCCGTGAGCGATGGAAAGGCGGTACACGAATCGTTCGTCCAGCCGGCATAGCCCCAGTTGTCCCAGTTAATCTCGGCACGCACTCCATGAGGACCGTCGCTCATGTGCAACTCAGGAATTCCAAGTCGTGGACATCCGGGACTTGTAAACTTGCTCTGCGCGTGGCACATCGCAACTTTTTCTTCTGTCGTCATTCTGCTCAGGGCATCCTGAACGCGACTTTCAATAGGTTTTGTTTCATCAAGATACACAGGCAACTGAGCCAAAGCAGGTTTGACTATCAGTGCCGCCATCAATACTGCAATTATTTTCTTCATATTATAATTTTAACGAATTACATCTATTTCAACACTTGCCGGAGTAAGGATTCCGCTGGATGCCGTGAGTTTAATCTTTCCGGCATCGCCGTTGTTCTGAACAACCACCAGACATTTTCCATAGAAGGCACGGCGGCAGTCGATCTTGAATCTCTCCGAAGATATTGGAGAACCGTTGTCGACTCCAATAATCTTAGCATTTCCCTGCGAGATTACGAAACGGACGAGGTCGGTTGCATCTGGACAAAGATGACCTTGCTGGTCGAGAATTTCGACTGTTATGTAAGTCAAATCGCGGCGGTCAGCCTTCTGAACCGTTTTATCGGCTGTCAGACGAATAGACCTCGGCTTGCCTGCCGTGAAAATTTCTTTTGTTCCGACAACCGCACCATTCTTTCTGGCAACGACCTTGACAGAGCCCGGGCGATAAAATACCTTATTCCACACGGCATGATAGCAGTGTTCAGTCTTTTTTCTCACACCTCGGCTTTCGCCATTTACAAAGAGTTCCACCTCATCGGCATTGTTGTAGTAGCACCACATGTCAATTTCATCTCCCTCGTCCCATGTCCAATGTGGGAAGAGATGAAGAACCGGTTTGTCTGACCATTCGCTCTGATACAAATAATAAGCATCCTTAGGGAAGCCTGCCAAATCGACCACTCCGAAGAACGAACTTCTTGCCGGCCATCCGAAAGGAGTTGGCTCGCCGATGTAGTCGAAACCAGTCCAAAGGAACTGTCCGGCAACAAAATCGTTATACTTCACCACATCGAGCGTTTCCTCGTGCGTGCTTCCCCACGGAACATGGCAGTTATCGTATGACGAGCATGAGAATGTTGCATCTTCGAACGGAATGTCCCAACGCTTAGGCCAGATGAACATCGAGTCGCTAGGCATTCGGTAGTAGCCGCGAGTAGCAAGAGCCGAAACGCTTTCGGTTATGATGAAAGGCTTTCCCGGAAAATTCTTCGGAACATCAGGAATGTTCTGATTGTGATAATTGTAGCCGATGATGTCGAGTCCTTCAGCCTTGAACAGATTATTTGCAGGAGACGGTTCGTTGCATCCTGCTGTTACAGGACGCGTCTGGTCCAAATCCTTCACAATCTTGATAAGGTGCTCGGCCAAGAGCGTGTTCATATTCTTTTTTCCGCTCTCGATTTCCTGCTTTTCATTATGCCCGAAATTCAGCACGAGATTTGCCATCGCAAGCGACAAAGTGTCGGCATTTGCGCTGTTCCACTGCTCAAGAACCTCGTTTCCGATGCTCCACATAACGATGCACGGATGATTTCGGTCTCTTCTGACCATATCTTTCAAATCAACGTCATGCCACTTGTCGAAAAAACGCGCATAGTCGTTCTCAGTCTTGCGGCGACGCCACATATCGAAAGCCTCGTCCATAACCACAAAGCCCATAGTGTCGCACATATTAAGCAACTCGGGGGCCGGCGGATTGTGAGTGCATCGGATTCCGTTGCAACCCATATCCTTTAGCATCTTAAGCTGGCGATGAAGAGCCACGTTGTTGACGGCAGCCCCCAAGCATCCCAAATCGTGATGAAGGCACACGCCGTTTATCTTCATGTTCTTTCCGTTAAGAAAGAAGCCTTTGTCGGCTGTGAATTTTATGCTTCTGATTCCGTAAGGAGTTTCGTAACTGTCAACGAGGAAGCCGTCAATCTTAATCTCGGTAAACAGAGTATACATATATGTATCGTCGAGATTCCAGAGATGCGGATTGGCAACATCGAGCGTGTGTACAATGTCTGTGTTAGAATCGGTCGTAGGCGCAACAATCGGTTTCGAATCCGCCTCGTCCACGACTTTTCCGTCACGGTCTTTCAGAATAGACTTGACCTCGACAGTCTGCTGTTTTCCTGTTTTGTTGCAGAGAGTCGTCACAACCTCGAGTTCGGCAG
>JBGUGY010000171.1:0-7487 GCA_045111775.1 Bacteroidaceae bacterium
GTCGCCGTCAACATCGCCCACGCGAAGGTTGTGATTGCCCTGTCCGGCATAGTCTTCATTGCCCTTTACAGAACTGTCGAAAATCCACTTTTTGCTTAGATTCTTTCCGTCCCAGTTGTATGCAGCAAGCATCGTCTTTGCGTAATATCCGCGGCACATGATGATGCTTGGACGAACGCCGTCGAGATAAGCCACGGCAGCAAGCATTCGTTCGCTGCGGTTTCCGTGGTCATCGCCCCAGTCCTTTGTATCGCCGCGGTTTGGCTCGAAGTCAACGCTTGCCATAGCCGCACCAGTCAATCCGTTGAATACGGTCAGATATTCCTTTCCGGTGAAGACATGACCATTCGGGCTGCGATAATCGGCCTTTGCATCGCCAATTACCTTGCCTTTGCCGTCCTTAGAACCATCGGATGTGCGGACAGCCATTTCAGCCTTTCCGTCGCCATCAAAATCGAATACCATGAACTGAGTGTAGTGCGCTCCGGCACGGATGTTGCGACCGAGGTCAACGCGCCACAACTTCTCACCGCTGAGACGATAGCAGTCGATAAACACGTTGCCGGTGTATCCATTGTGCGAGTTGTCGTGGGCATTTGTAGGCTCCCACTTCAAGAATATCTCATATTCGCCGTCGCCGTCAACATCGCCTATGCTTGCATCGTTGGCAGTATAGCCGTATGTCTTGCCATCGGGAGTCTTGCCGCCGGCAGGCTTCTGCAACGGAATATTCACATATCCGACAGGAGCATTTGCCTGCATGGCGAATGTGCCGCTCTTTCCATCGGTCTCCTTGCCGTTGATAACCGGCTTAACAGTATATTTGGCAGCAGCCGATGAAGCATTATTATCAACAAAATAAGTTACCTTCTCGATTGGTGTAGAGTTAAGTTTCTTACCGTCGCGGTAAACATTGAATGCCACATTGCGCGCGTCCTGAACAAGATAGCGCCATGTAACAAACACTTCCTTCTGACTCTGGCGCACGGCAACGACACCTCTGCCCAGATTCTCGGTCTTGAGCTTTGAGAAATCGTACTTTGTCTGCGCCTTCATCGGCACTATGCCAAGCATAGCGCCAAAAAGCAGTGAAATAGCTATTTTCTTCATTATTCTAATAAGTTTGTCTCTACTTGAATTTAAACCAGAGCTTCAGTTTCAGACCCTCGTCGCCCTGCTTTATGCGGATATTTCCCGGCTGACTCTTAGGACCGTGCTGAGAAACCGGCTTGAACGACTGGATTGCCGGAATGTCGAGCAAGAAAGAGATATCGCCCTCTGGGAACGATGGCATCGTGTTCTTTCCACCAGCTCTGCCCTCTGGCTCCTGTGGTGTGAAGACTCTGAAGAATACACCGTCGGTCTCGCTGAAGACCGTCATCGGAGTGGCATCGCTCTCGAGAGTAGCCCAGTACATGTTGGCATGATAGCCCTTGAACTCAGGATATTCGAGTTTGCCCTTCTTAGTCTCGCTCGTAATTGTATTGTTATAGTTTTTGTGCCACAAACCGATGTTGTGACCGCGTATTCTGTTCTTCCAAACGCGATAAGGACCGCGTCCCATCCACTTCATGCCCTTTACGCTCTGTTCGTCGTAACTGAAGTTGAAGCCGAAGTTGCGCACGTCTGTATCCATAAAGGCATCGTCGAAGCCCTTTCCGCCGTTGGCACGGTTAAGCATCACGGCATCGAGACCAAGAACGCCATCGGGCTGCATACGCCATACAATCGAATCGACTCCGCCAAGATACTTGACAACGTAAACGGCGTCGTTGCCATCGTTGCGTACGCTCGCGCTCTGGAACTTCATCTTCAATCCAACAGTTGTAGGACCGTTCTTCAGAGACGATTCCTTGCCGTCAGCCAATACATTCTTCAGCTGTCCGTCTGCCTTGTTAAAGCGAACCTCAACGCCGTTTGCCTTCAGAACAACCTCGTCGGCACTCTCGGCAAACTCAGCCTTCTGTGCATTCTTCAAATCGTACTTGCGAGATGAATTCTGGCGGCTGAAATAGTCAGGAGCATAATGAATAGGCCATGTCCATGTGCAGACTTCCTCGCCGTGCTCGTCTGTGGCTGTCATTTCGAGCAAGTCGCCGTCAAACAGATTTGAAGGGAAGTCGATGTGCATTCGGCGTGTCTCATTTGGCTCGAGCGATGGGAAATCAGCCTGTCCCTCGCCAAGCACCTTGCTCTCGCCCGACTTCAGCGGAGAAGAGATGCCAAGGATTTTGTATCTAAGCTTGCACTTGTCGAGATTTGTGTACAAGTACTTGTTTGTCACCATGAAATCGCCCTTGAACGAAGGCGTAATGTACAGTTTCTTAAACTGAATTGGTGCCCACACGTTGCGGACAGCGTAGAAACTGCCCTCCTTCTCGCGGTAAGGACCAACTATTCCGTCGGGAGCGTTGCTGCCGTCAGAGTCGAGTTCGTTGTTGCGGTCGGTTCTTACAACGGTCTCGTCGCAGAATGCCCAGATGAAGCCGCCGGCAAACAAAGGATGAGAAGTATAGTTATCCCAGAAGTCCTCGAGTCCTGCGCCTGCACCTTGGTCGTACATGGCGTGCTCAAACTCGGTTGGCATGAACACCTTGTAGCCGTTTACGAATCTGCCAACGCCCGTGAGGAACGCTGGATAATGATGAGTATCGAACTGGTTGAAATCAGCCCAAGGGTGGATGACGTGGCGTTTCTGCGGATCGTACTGCTCGAACAAGCCGTCGAGTTTGTAATTCCAGCCGCCCTCGTTACCGTTGTTCCAAACGATGATACAAGGATGGTTCACATCGCGTACAAGCATCTCCTCAACGAGTTTCGGACCAACCTTGCTGTCGTAGGCATCGTGCCAGCCTGCAAGTTCGTCGAGATAGAACAGTCCGAGTGAATCGCACACATCAAGAAAATGATTATCAGGTGGATAATGCGAACGCACGGCATTCATATTCATCTGCTTTATCAGCTTTGCATCCTCGATGCTGAGAGCCTTGTTTGTTGTTCGTCCGCCCTCTGGATGGAACGAATGACGGTTCACGCCCTTCAGCACGACCTTAACATCGTTCACATAAAGTCCGTCGGCTGGTCTGAACTCAACTGTTCGGAAGCCCACTCTCTGGCTTATCTTGTGGATAGCCTTTCCGTTGGCATCCTGAAGCGTGATGCCCAGAACGTACATATTCGGGTGCTCGCACTCCCACTTCTCGACATTGCCCCAGCTAAGCGAATGAGTCTGCACATCGGCAGCCGATGCCTTCATCTCTTTTGTGGCAATGATGCTTGCCGGATTCTTGAGCGATGAAAGCTCGTACTTTACGGTTGCTCCCGACGGAACATTCTCGGCGTAAAGGTCAACGTTCATCGAACCGTCAGCCTTGGCATCAACAGCAATGCGATGGATGTTAGACTTTGGTTCTGCCTTCAGATATACTGGGCGGTAGATTCCGCCAAAGAGCCACCAGTCGGCACGGCGTTCTGCACCATTTATCGACTTGTTCTCGCTCTCCTTGCTTACCTTCACCTCGAGCAGGTTATTGCCAGCAATCAGAAGGTTCGTTATATCGTATTCAAACTGATAGAAGCCGCCCTGATGGATTGCTCCGGCGAGCTTTCCGTTCACCTTCACCTCGGTATCGGTCATAGAGCCTTCGAAAACGATGCTCACCTTCTTGCCGTTCCACGAAGCCGGAAGTTTGAACTTTGTCTTGTACTCGCCAATCTCGTCGCTCGCCTTCTCGCCCTTGTTCACATAAAAGCGTCCATAGGTATAATCACCAAAGCCTTGCAGTTCCCATTGCGACGGAACTTCTATCTTTTTCCACTTTCCGCTGTTCTGTCCACCAGAGCATCGGAAGTCCCATTTTTTTGTATCGAACAAGCCCTTGCCCGACAGATAAAGCGTCTCAGTCTGCTGAGCATTGGCACATACGGCACCGCCCACTAGCGCTGCCGAAAGCAATAAACTTTTAAGATTAAAGTGATTCTTCATGTGCGTTATTTAAATTCGTTACAAAAATATCCAACTTACATAAAATCACTTTTCACAAATGTTTAATAAAAGTCGAAAAATGTTTCAGATGACGCTAATCTTGCATTTTTCATCTTTATTTGTCAGTCTCTTCGGCGTTTTTGTTGTCATCGCCGATTTTGTTCGCATAGCGTTCAATATACTCGCTCGGCTGCATTCCGAACTCTTTTTTGAAGCAGATTGAGAAGTATTTCGGGTCGTTGAAGCCTACGGTATAAGCCAAGTCGCTGATGCGGATGCTCGTATTCTCTTCCATTATCTTGCAAGCCGCCTTCAGTCGGATGTTACGGATGAACGCCGTGGTGGTGAGTCCGGTCAGCGAGCGGAGTTTCTTGTAGAGCGTTGTTCGGCTCGTTGCCATCTCGGCGCAGAACTGAGTAACGTCGAAGTCCGAATTGTTGAGTTGCTTGTTTACGCACGCAATGGCATCCGACAAGAATTTGCCGTCCATGTCGGTATAGTCGAGTCCGCTGATGTCGATGACGAGCTGTTTCTTGAAGTCGCTCGCCGCCCTCGACTTCATGTTAAGCAGACTTGAAATTCGGGCATGGAGAGCCGACAGGTTGAACGGCTTGGTGAGATAAGCGTCTGCGCCGGCGGTATAGCCTTCGTCGCGGTCTTCCTCGGCGCGTTTTGCACTCAACAGAATTATTGGAATGTGGCAGACTTCGATATCAGCCTTAACCTTCTTAGTGAGTTCGATACCGTTCATCTCAGGCATCAAGATGTCGGAAACAACAAGATTCACGTCCTCGCTCTTCAGAATGTCGAACGCATCCTTTCCGTTCGAAGCCTTCAAAACGCGATAGCTGCGGCACAAAAGTCGGTACATCACGTTCAGGAGTTCCTCGTTATCCTCAACAAGAAGGATGCAAGGTGTATTCTCGTCGAACTCTGGCTCAGAAGCTGCATTGTCGTCGGCATCCTCGTAGTTAGATTTGTCGACTATCGCCTCTGTCGAATTGAGTTCCTTATTGTCTATCTCGATAATCTCCTCGTCAGAATAAGCCTCCTTACAGATTGGCAACTTGACAAGGAATTCCGTGCCCTTGCCTTCCTCGCTCTCCACCATAATCGTACCTTTGTGAAGGTTCACCAAATCGCGCACCAGAGACAATCCGATACCCGTGCCGATGGTGTGCTTCTGACGGTAATCGCCTTCATAGAATCGCGTAAAGAGGTCTTTCTGCTTCTCCTTAGAGATGCCCTTTCCGTTATCTTTTACCGAAAGCTGAACATAGTCTTTTCCCGACAGATACTTCAGAGTGAGAAGAATATAACCACCTGCATTACTGTATTTTGCAGAATTTGACAGAAGATTGTACAGAATCTTGTCTACCTTATCGCAGTCGAAGTAAGCGTTCATCACATCTTCCTCGCACATAACCGAGAAATGAAGCTGCTTCTTGCGTATCAGAGACTCGAAGCTCTCGGCTTCCTGACGCACAAACTGAGCCAAATCGCCCTTAGCAACCCTTAGTTTAAGGTTGCCAGTCTCAGCCTTGCGGAACTCCAGAATCTGCTGCAACAACCTTATCAGTCGGTGAACATTTACGTCCATCGTACGAGCCAGCTCGCCAGCCTCCGGAACGCGTTCCTTCAGGTCGTCGAGCGATGCCGAGATTATCGTGAGCGGAGTCATCAGCTCGTGCGTGATGTTCGTGAAGAACTGGAGTTTGATATGGTTCAGTTCCTCAACCTTGTGCTTCTCCATCTCGTTTACTCTTATGCGGTTGCGCAGAGCCATGCGGTTGCGCATATTCTTCAGCACGAAGTAGAAGATAGTAAACGCCGCAACGATATACAGCATGAACGCCCACCAAGTGAGCCACCACGGCGGAGTGATAACCACGGTAATGGTCTTAACCTCGCTCCACTCGCCATTCTCGTTCGTTCCCTTAACCTTGAATACGTATGTTCCCGATGCAAGATTTGAATATCGTGCTTCGCGATGGTCAGAATCTACATACTGCCAGTCTTTGTCGTAGCCTTCGAGTTTGTAGGCATAGCGGTTCTGCTTTGGCATGGTGTATGTCAGCGACGCAAACTCAATCTCGAAGCTGTTGGCGTTGTATGGAATAACGATTTTGTTTGTAAAATCGGGAGTGAACTTAGAAATCTTAGTACGCACCTCATCATCGTAGTCGGAAAGCGACTTGCCGTCGATTACGATGTCGGTGATATGTATTGAAGGCGCGCCGCTCTTCTTGTTCACGATGTCTGAGCGGAACGCAACGATTCCGTTGGCACAGCCGAAATACAGAACGCCATCCCGAAAGAAAGCCGAACGGATGTTGAAGAAATTATCCGGAAGTCCGTCGGCAACGGTAAACACACGCACCTTGCCCGACAAGTCTCCATTGAGGATAAGGCAAGCAAGTCCGTTGTTCGTTCCAATCCACAGATTGCCGTTCTCATCTTCCTGAATACTGTTCACCATATTTCCCGGAAGGTTGTACTTGGCGTGGACAGATGTAAAGCAATCGTTCTTTGCATCGTACAGACAGAGTCCTGCGCCTTCCGCGCCTACCCATATTCTGCCATTCTTGTCCTGATAGATGCACGACGGATTATCTACTGGAAGCTGCTCATTTTCATGATTATATGCCTGGCACACAAACATACGCGGATTGTTCAGCTTGCCCGAAATGTGAACCACGCCTTTGCCGTTGGTACACAGCCAGATGGTCTTGTCTGCCGTCTCGATAACCTGCGTTGTTTCTTGCAGAAGTCCGTGGTGTGCGCCGGGAACCGAATTCATGCAGAACTCCTTGCCGTCTTTGTATCTTACTCCCAAGCCCTTGTACGAGCCAACCCACCAGTTGCCATCGTGGTCCTCGCACACATCAAAAACCAAGTTGTGCGGAATGAAACCGCAGTTTTCAGCAAGGTACTGTCTCAACACCTTTCCGTCATTGCACACCGTAACGCCGCAATCCTGAGTAACCGCCAGAATCTCGTTAGTCCGACGGCTGTACTTTACCGCATACGGAAGTTTAGACGATGTTACATTAACGGCATTTCCACCATGCAGATAGCCGATGCCGTAGCCGATGCCAGCCCATATTGCGCCGTTAGGCTCGACATACAATCCGCTGATATGATTTGTATTGAATGCAGAGAACTGCTTGAAATCGATGGTTGTGAATGCGCCCGAATTAACCTCGGCACGCAGAATGCCATCGCCTTGCGAGCCAAGCCAGATAATTCCGTTGTTGCTTCGCATAACCGATGTTATCTCGTGCGCCGGCAGATAGTGGCGGTTGTCCTTCTCCTGATAGTTGGTAAACGTGCCCACGCTGCCCAGCGGCATAATGCTCACGCCGTCGCGAGTGCCGAGCCACAGGCATTTGTTTGCATCTTCGCAGATTGAAAGAACGTAGTTTGAGATGAGCGAACGCTCGCCTCCCGAACTTGCCCAATGCTCGTAATCAACCTTATAGTTCTTGATATCTATCTTGAA
>JBGUGY010000172.1:0-2481 GCA_045111775.1 Bacteroidaceae bacterium
AGAGTTTCCACCGCAGAAAAAGTCGTTATGTTTGCGTAACATTTTGTCGCTTTGCGACAATGGGAGTTACAAACTCCCGTTTCGTGATGCTGCCGAATTCGGAAATTCGGCAGAACCAAGGAGAGTCGAAGTTGCCGAATTCTTGCGTCCCTTCGGTTGTAAGCGACAATAGGATGAGCACGGAAAGGAAGATTTTCGACCTATTCATCACCTACCTTTGATATACCTTGCATATAGCCAACATGTAGCTAACATATAGGGAACATATAGCCTACATATAGCCAACATATAGCTAACATATAGCCAACATATAGGGAACATATAGCCAACATATAGCCTACATATACCTTGCATATACCTTGCATATACCTTGCATATATCTTGGATGTACCTTGGATGTACCTTGGACGTACCTTGCCACTATTTTGTATTTCCAAAAAGGATATTTACGCCAATAATTGTTCGCTATATATCCAGAACTATCGATTTTGAATTTTGAATTATGAATTATGAATTGTCAATTGTCACTTGTTAATTGTCTGTCTCGATTTTCAGTTTTGAATTCTGAATTAAGAATAGAGTCAATTCGTGATTCTGGATTTCAAAATCGTTGCAATAATATTCTTTTTTTGAAAGTAAAGCAGTCGCTATTTCGAACTAAATATTTATCTTTGCAATAGCTATAATTTTTTCAAACCAAAACAGATGAAACCTAAATTTATTCTAGCAAAACTGATTTTCGGTCTGCTGCCATTGGTTACGCTCGCTGCCGAGGCGCAAAATGTGAAAACAAAAATCAAGGACATTACCGTTTACCGCAACGGCGCTATGGTAACCCGAAAAGGAAGCCTGAACCTTCAGAAAGGAAACAACACTCTGTATCTGAACGGCTTGAGTACCGAACTCGACCCTAATACCTTGCGTATTGGCATCTCAAACAAAAACGTCAAGATTCTGTCGGTAAAGCACGAAGAGACGGTTATCGAGAACGATAAGGCACAGAAGTTCAGTGCCAGCAGCAACAGCCGTCTTGCTTTGCTCAAAGACTCGCTTACCTATTACAAGGCTCAGATTGATATCATATCGAAAGAAGAGGCACTTATAAAGGCAAACAAGAATATCGGCGGAGAGAACAACGGTGTTACTACTGCCGAACTGAAGGCAATGACCGACTTCTACAAGAAAGAACTGGCGGCAAATGCTTCGAAGAAAATCTCAGTAAACAGAAAGATAAAGAAGTATCGCGACGAGATTCTGCGACTGACTCAGGAGAAAGGAAACTATCACAAGAGTATGCAGAAGAAGGACAGTCGCGTGAAACTGGTGCTCTCATCGCCCACGGCACTCACAGATGTGGCGGTAACTCTTAACTACATCGTCTTCAGCGCAAGTTGGGAGCCTTACTACGAACTCAGGGCTGATGCCGCCAACGAGCCTATCAAGCTGGTCTACGGCGCACACATCAAGCAGTCTACTACCGAGGACTGGAATGGCGTTAAGCTGACAATTTCGACAGGCGACCCTTCGTTGGGTAATTCTGCGCCAGACTTTAAGCCTATGTATCTGCCGGGTTCAAAAGAGGGCAAGGAGGAGAAGAAATGGACTCCGCCGGTGTCTAAACTTATCTACGGAATGGTTGTTGACAAGAATGAAGAGCCTATTGCCGGGGCAAGCGTCGTGGAGACTGATGCTAATAACAAAACCACAACCGACAGCAAAGGTCGCTTCGTTATCGAACTGGAGAAACTGGAGCACAGCCTTAGCTTTGCACACGCAGGCTTCTATTCTGACGAGGAGCGAGCTTATGAGAATATGCAAGTCATTCTGCAAGAAAACAAAGATGCCCTGAATGAAAATTATGTTGATTATGGAGTGAATAAGAAGGCTTGTATAACAGGCTCTGTTGTAACTGTTAATGCTGAGAAAAAAGTCACAAAGGCGAAAGGTCCTAAAGAGATAAAGTATAACGAGAACATTCCTCTGAAGTTGTCCGACACCCAGACGACAACCGAGTTCGATATAAAAGTTCCGTACACAGTTCCGAGCGACGGCAAGGTGTATGACGTGTCTATGCTCACTTACGACATCGATGTGGACTACCACTACAGCACGATGCCGAGAGCTTCGAAAAACGTGTATCTGCTTGCCGACCTGAAGAATTTCTCGCAATATCCTCTGCTGCGAGGCAACGCCTATGTCTATCTCGACAACATCTATCAGGGCGAGTGCGTGATTGCGCCTGATTTCTCTGCCGACACATTCTCTGTTCCTGTAGGAAAGGACAAGGATATTGCCGTAAGCCGTCAGGAGGTTAAGGACTTGACATCGAAGAAGATTCTCGGCTCATCGATAAAGGTTGTGAAGTGCGTTGAGATAACCGTAAAGAACAACAAGAATGCCGAAGTAGAGGTTGAGGTGTGCGACCAGTATCCGCTGCCAAAGTTCTCCGACATAAAGTCTGAGGTTACCGACAAGGGCGGT
>JBGUGY010000173.1:0-3231 GCA_045111775.1 Bacteroidaceae bacterium
CTTACCGAGTCGGGAGTATCTCTGAAACCCTCGAGCCACGCGTTCAGGTCTATTCCACACTTGCGTATCGTGTCGAGCGTCTGATCAGAAACGCCGCGCGACAGCATCTCGTCGTGAAAATGCTCATAACTCATATGACAAGCCCCGCAATGCGAATGAGCAACAACCATAATCTCCTCAACGCCAAGTTCGTAGACCGCCACAATGATGCTTCGCATTGCCGAATCGAAGGCAGAAATAACCAGTCCGCCGGCATTTTTGATAATTTTCGCATCGCCGTTCTTCAGTCCCAACGCAGCAGGCAGAAGCTCGGTAAGACGAGTGTCCATGCACGACAAAACGGCAAGTTTCTTGTCGGGATACTTGTCGGTAAGATACTTTTCATAACTCTTCGATTCTACGAAATTCTTATTGAAGGCAACAATCTGGTCAATCATAATTTTAAATTTTATAGCAGACAAAAATAATCATTTTAAGCAAGATTCTGAAACACTTTCGTTATTTTTGCAACACTATTAACCATAAACATTAAAAAAAATGATTGAAACAGGACAAAAACATACAAGCGAACTCACAGTTACCGAAGATGTTACAGCCGCAAAGATTGGCTCTGGCGATATGCCAGTGCTTGCCACTCCGGCTATGCTCGCGTTGATGGAAAATGCCGCCATGCTTGCCGTTGCCGACAGTCTGGCAGATGGCGAGACAACCGTTGGAGGGCACATAGAGTCATCGCATCTGAAACCTTCGAAAATAGGTGACAAAATTACAGCAACAGCCGAGGTTACAAAGGTAGACGGCAAGAAAATCGAGTTCAAAGTGAGTGCTCACTGCAACGATGTTCTGCTGGGCGAAGGCACTCATCTGAGATTCATCGTTGACCGAAACAGATTCATTGAAAAACTTAACAAATAAGCCTTATGAACTTTTTGGAACTTGTAAAAAACAGATACAGTTGCCGAAACTACAAGCCTCAAGACATTGAGGAGGAGAAACTTAAATACATTTTAGAATGTGTAAGATTCGCTCCGTCGGCAGTAAACAAGCAGCCTTGGAAATTCCGCATCGTAAACAGCAACAACGACAAGGCTAAGATTCAGCAATGCTACGACCGCGAATGGTTTGCCACCGCGCCGACATACGTCATTGCCTCGGTTCTGCACGACGAAGAATGGGTGCGAGCCGACGGCAAACATCATGGAAACATCGACGTTTCCATTGCCGTTGAGCATCTCTGTCTGGCAGCCACCGAGCAAGGTCTGGCAACATGCTGGGTATGCAATTTCGATGCCGAGAGATGCAAAAATCTGTTCGGGATGTCAGAAAACGAAGAGCCAGCCGTCTTCATCCCGATAGGATATGCCAACGACCAGCCAAAGGAAAAGAAGCGCAAGACTCTGGAAGAAATAACAGAATAAGCCTTCGCACAAAAAAACAGCCCAAATGCCATTCATTTCACGACATTTGGGCTGATTTTTTATCTGTCAATCTCGGTGAATCGGGCAAACAATCGTCCGTCACGCTCAATGTTCTCGAAGAACATCTTTTCGGGGCGAACCCAATACTGTTCATCGCCGTAAAGAGCCTGATATACAACCATTCGCTCCTTTGTTTCGGAATCGAAAGCCGTACGGACATAGCGATACATTCCGCCTTTGAAATGCTGAAAATATCGCGAGCCGTCGTCCGCCTTCGGGAACATCAAAAGCATTTTTTCAATCAACGGAACGTACCAAGTGCCAACCTCATCGGCTGTAGGCGTGTGACCGCCCGGAAAATGGTACGCGCTGTTGTAATGCTCAAGAAACAGAGGCTCGTAATGCGCCAGAGTATCCTGCTCGCCAAACAATCCCCAAACCCTTTCCTTGTAGTACGGATTGCAGAATCTGAACTGATTTTCTTCGAGTTGAGCAAACTCGGCAATCAGCGTTTCGTCAATCACAAAATGCTGTTTTCCATCAGAGCGCAGAGATTTGTACTCGTGCTCTCCTATCCGCTCTTTCAGAAACTTCGTCATTTCGAAATGCGGATTTCCAAGTAACGCCGGAATACCCACAATCGGGGCAATCATCTGCGCATAGAACGAGCCACAGCTGTTGCCTACGAGCAAATCGAGTTTCTCGCGGTCGCAGATTTGCCTTATCTGCTCCAATGCATCTTCGGGATGCAACGGCAAATCGGGCGTCAGGACTTGAAACTTATCAGACAGTTTTTCTCGCAATGCGACTGCCGGAACACATTCGCCACTGGCAAAAAATCCGTGCAGAAATAGTATTTTCTTATTCATACAAATTGTTTTGTCTCTAAAATTTAATGTCGGCATTATGGCAGATTTCAGCCAGATGCTCTACAAAATCTTCTTCCGAAGGATTATTGTCGTCGATGAAAAGAATCATCTCGTCGAGAGCCTCGCGCGACTGCGACAGAACGAACAATGCAGTGGTTATCAAGCCGTTGCTATATCCGCGTTCTTCCATCATCGCACTGAGTGCCAATTCTTTACTTGTCATTTTTTAAGTCTTTGCTTTTTCATTGCCTCATGCGCCATTTCGTGCGTCTGCGGCAGTTGATAAAACTTATGAAAAGGAACGATTTTGACGGTCACATTATTGTGCTTCTGCTTAATCTCAATGCATCGGCCTATCAAATCAGCATTTGCCGATTTCTCAGTTGGCATCTTGTCAAAATTCTGCTGAATGTACGACACGTTTGTAACGAAAACAATGTCAGAATGTTCGGGCAGAAACTCCATCGCACGAAGCATGACCGTCAGAATCATGCGGAACTCCGTTGTGCCCGAATCAGCCGTAACAAACGTATCTACAATGCCTTCCGTATTCTCGATGATGTACGCCCCGGCACTCTCGCGGTTGCTGCTGTTATAGTCGCACGAGCCGCCCACCCACACGTAGAATGTGCCCGGATTCATCCGCAGTTTCACTTCCTTTTGCCTTATCATTTTCTACTTTTTAGACGGAACTTTGATTGTTGCCGCATACGCACTGTTGCAGAGTCCGAGCAATGCCGAAATCAAGAACAGAGTCTCGACCCCAAGAACCTTCCAAATCCATCCGCCAAGAAGGGCTATAAATATGGTTATCAGATGGTTTACTGATATTCCGGTAGATATCGTAGCGCGCATTTCCTCACGGCTGTCAGAGATGTCCTGAACATAAACATTAGATGCCATCGATGCCAACGAAATCACAGAATCGAGCACATAGTTAACGC
>JBGUGY010000174.1:0-2656 GCA_045111775.1 Bacteroidaceae bacterium
ACCTTGAACGTACCCTGCCCGAATCTTCAACGAACCCTGAACGTATCTTCAACGTATCTTCAACGTACCTTGAACGTATCTTGCGGCTTACTTGCGGCTTGCTTGATAATTGACAATGCAGAATGGACAATTGACAATTCTTATTTCTGAAAAGAATTTTTCAATTTTCTCTCAAAAAATTATCCATTGTCCATTGTCAACAGTCAATTCAGAACTTTCAAATTTCAACTTTCTAACTTCCTCATTGTCAATTATCAACTGTCAATTGTCAACTCATAACTGTCAATTGTCAATTCAAAATAATTGCCTTCTACCATAAACATGTTACTAATATACACCTAAGATGCGATTGTTAGGCTACGGAAGTCGCCGTATCTTTGCAATGTCAAACAAACAGAGAATAAAACGAGTTTAGTAACAATTAAATTAGAGTGTACAATGAAGAAAAGAGATTTATTTTTTGCAGCCTTCGCCGCTGTCGCACTTATACCGGGACTGTCATCATGCTCGAGCAGCGACCCAAACAATCAAGTTACAGACGAAAACGTAGTAGCCGACGATGCAAGCGCGCTATCGCTTGTGAACGGCGTTTACAGCCACTGGCAGCCGCTAAGCTCGTCGTTCTCGTTCATCATCGAGCTTAACTCAAACAAACTCATATCTTTCGAGGGCGAGGAAGGAGAGCCTGGCCCGGTAAACAGCCGATTCGAGCAACTCTCGTCTACATGGTATCAGATTAAGATATTCAACCACCTCTTCCTCGGCATCTCGCAGGACAACGAGGCGATAGCAACAGTAACAAACTCGTTCAAGGCCGGAAAGGTTTCGCAGGCAGGCTACAACGCCGCCGTTGGAAAGGCCAAGTTCCTTCGCGGACTGGCTTATCTAAAGCTCGTTCAGCTATGGGGCGAAGTGCCAGTCTTTACCGAAGAGGGCGGAAGCACAACCGAACGCAAGTCTATCGACGAGGTATTCAACCAGATTGTGAGCGACTTCACCGCAGCCGAGGAACTGCTTAAGAACTACGACGGCGATCCACGCGTTCCGTCAAAGCAGGCTGCTCAGGGACTGCTGGCACGAACATATCTGGTATGGGGCGACAATCCGCTTTCGCAGAGCGAGGTGGCAGCCATAGCAACATCGCAGACCGACCCTGTGTTTACAAAGACCGATTCGCGCCTCGAAAAGGCCGTTGAGTATGCCGACAAGGTGATAAACAGCGGATTGCTGAAACTCGATCCCGACTACAACAAACTCTGGGGACGCGAGTACGAGAGCAACAAGCGCGGCACAAACGAGCATCTGTTTACCATCGCTCACGACGGCGACGAGTACGATGCACAGGGTAACCATCAGACACACTGCTCGTGGACATTCCCATTCCAGAACGGCGAGAACGGCACAGGCTACTCGCAGAACCACACAGAGGTTGCCGACGACAATCTGTACGACGACTGGAAGTCTGAATATCCAAACGACAAGCGTCTGGCCGAGACTTATTTCACAACCGTCGTAAACCCTGAGACGGGCAAGACACATCACTACTACTCGCCAATCTACACCCCAATCAACGGAAAGGGCGTGGACCAGAGCTATCAGGATGCCGAGAATCTTGAGATTACCCACAACTCGGTTGACCGCATCGAGATTCGCTATGCCGAAGTGCTCCTTACAAAGGCCGAGGCTCTTGTCCAGCTTGGACGCAATGCCGAGGCAGCCGCTCCGTTCAACGAACTGAGAAAGCGTGCAGGCATCGAGACAGTGGCAGCTCCTACGTTCGACCAGATTAAGCGCGAGTGGGACTACGAGTTCACATACGAGCAGTTCTCGCTGCTTAACAGCTATCGCTGGAAGGACTTGATATCTTCTGTACAGAAGGTGAAGAACTACAAGCACTTTGCCGACAACTGGAAGGACAATCAGACATATACAGCCGATCAGGAGGCGTTCTTTACAAAGGTTCACAACCACCTGAAGGCAAAATACAACAACGTACAGGGTCGCCATTACCGCCAGCCTATACCTACGGGCCTGTCGGGCGAGAGTCTTGGTATTAGTCAGAATCCCGGTTATTAATCATTATCAATTTCCGCGAGACCGGTGTTGGGGTTCGTTGTAAAGACGCCGGTCTCATTTTTTTCACCTAATAGAAACAATAATAAAACAGGATTAAAGTATGAAAAAGATTTTGTTATTCTTATCGATGGCAGCAGTTGCGCTTACCTTTACTGCGTGCAACTCTAACGACAACAACGGAGTTCAGGACATTGAGATTCCGGGCGTAACGCTCGACGGCGATGTCGACTGCTGCTCGGCAGAGGAGGCCTTGCAGGTCTACAAGTTCCTCCAGACGGTTACAATCATTCCGGAACTTTCTATCAGGGATATTGACGACAAGTACAACGTGTTTGCATATCGTTCGGCCGATTTCCACAATGGCTACAACGAAATCTACTTTGTTGCTACAAAGAAGAAAAACGGCAACTACGTCAAGGACTTCGACATAACAAGCATAACGCCGCTTATGCACATGAGCGCGATGAACATGTATCACAGCACTCCTATATCGGCAGGCGTAGAGACATTCGACAACAAGCCTACAGCCGTAAAGCGCGGATGGATTTCGTTCATCATGGCAACATCGGGCAAGAACACA
>JBGUGY010000175.1:0-27630 GCA_045111775.1 Bacteroidaceae bacterium
ATCGAAATGAATCTTCTTAGCCTGAGTTGCGTAAGTGCTGAGTTTTCCGGTGATGCGGTCGTCGAAACGCATTCCGACGGCAATCAAAAGGTCGCACTCCTGAGTCTTTACGTTAGATGCCAGACTTCCGTGCATACCAAGCATACCCATGTTAAGCGGATGGTCTGATGCCAGTGCGCTCAAGCCGAGCAGAGTACAGCCGGCAGGTGCATCAATTTTCTCAAGGAAGTCAACAAGTTCCTTCTGCGCGCCACCGAGTTCAACGCCCTGACCAACCAGCACGAGCGGACGGCGAGCGGCGTTAATCATGTCGGCAGCCACCTGAACGGCATCGGTATCCATCTCAGGAACTGGAACATAGCTGCGGATAAAGTCGATGTGCTGAGGTTCGTACTCGCAAGTGCCAACCTGAGCATTCTTGGCAAAGTCGAGCACAACAGGACCAGGGCGACCGCTCTTTGCGATGTAGAACGCACGGCTCACAGCCCACGCCACATCCTCGGGACGGCGAATCTGATAAGCCCACTTTGTGATTGGCTGAGTAACGCCTACAAGGTCGACCTCCTGAAAGGCATCAGAGCCAAGGAAGGCTGCGCCCACCTGACCGGCAATGACAACGAGCGGAGTGCTGTCCATCATTGCATCAGCAATACCCGTAATGGTGTTTGTTACGCCCGGACCGCTGGTTACAATGCAGCAGCCCACCTTTCCGCTTACTCGCGCATAGCCCTGAGCGGCATGTGCGGCAGCCTGTTCGTGACGAACCAGAATATGGTTCAACTTCTTTTTATGGTCGTATAGTGCATCAAATGAAGGCATAATTGCACCGCCCGGATATCCGAAGAGAACATCAACACCTTCGTTCTCGAGCGAGCGCATAAGAGCCTCAGCACCTGTTATTGGATCTTTCATAATCAGTCTTCTGGAATAATTCTAACACCACCCTTGTCGGCAGAGCTTACCATAGAAGCGTATGCCTTGAGTGACTTTGGAACAATACGTTTTCTTGTCATCGGACGCTGTGGACGGGCTGCAAGTTCCTCGTCTGTAAGCTTAACGTTTATTGAGCGTGACGGAATGTCGATAACGATGATGTCGCCGTCTACAATCTTGCCCACGTTACCGCCCGATGCAGCCTCTGGAGAGATATGTCCGATGCTCAAGCCCGATGTACCGCCAGAGAAGCGTCCGTCGGTAATAAGCGCACACTCCTTGCCGAGGTGACGGCTCTTGATGTATGATGTAGGATAAAGCATCTCCTGCATACCCGGACCACCCTTAGGACCTTCGTGAGTAATTACCACTACATCGCCGCTGACTACCTTACCACCAAGGATTCCCTCGCAGGCATCCTCCTGAGAGTCGAACACCTTTGCAGGACCTTCGAAGTGCCAGATGCTCTCGTCAACGCCGGCAGTCTTTACAATACAGCCGTCCTGAGCGATGTTTCCGAACAGAACAGCCAAGCCGCCGTCCTTTGAGTAAGCGTGCTCAACATCGCGGATACATCCGTTTGCACGGTCGGTGTCGAACGATGTCCACTTGCTGCTCTGCGAGCCCATTTTTGTGCTGAACTTTCCGCCCGGAGCAGACTCGTAGATGCGCTGTGCCTCAGGGTCGATAGTAGCACCAGTAAGGCTGTACTTAGCGATGTCCTCGCCAAGGGTTGCGCCGTTTACGCGCTTGAGCGATGTGTTGAGCAAGCCAGCCTTGTTAAGCTCGCCAAGGATTCCGAGGATACCGCCAGCGCGGTTGCACTCCTGAATAGAATATTTCTGTGTGTTTGGCGCAAGCTTGCAGAGGAACGGAACCTTACGGCTAAGGTTGTCGATATCCTGCATCTTGAAGTCTACGCCAGCCTCGTTTGCAATGGCAAGAAGGTGAAGCACGGTGTTGCTCGAACCACCCATGGCAATATCAAGTGTCATGGCGTTGAGGAATGCCTCGCGAGTAGCAATGCTCTTTGGCAAAACGCTCTCGTCGCCTTCCTCGTAATATTTGTATGCGTTCTTTACGATAAGTGCAGCTGCATCTTTGAACAATTGTATGCGGTTTGTGTGTGTTGCCAGAATTGTTCCGTTGCCTGGAAGAGCCAAGCCGATAGCCTCGTTGAGCGAGTTCATAGAGTTGGCGGTGAACATACCTGAGCATGAACCGCAACCCGGACAAGCGTGCTCCTCAATCTGGTCGAGCTCATCCTGAGTAACAGTCTCGTCAGCACCCTTAATCATTGCAGATATAAGGTCGATGTTCTCGCCCTTCCATTTTCCAGCCTCCATAGGACCGCCAGAAACGAAAACCGTTGGGATATTCAGACGCATAGAGGCCATGAGCATTCCCGGAGTAATCTTGTCGCAGTTTGAGATGCAAATCATGGCATCTGCCTTGTGTGCATTCACCATGTACTCAACAGAGTCGGCGATGATGTCGCGCGAAGGCAAAGAATAAAGCATGCCGTCGTGTCCCATCGCAATACCGTCGTCAATGGCGATTGTGTTGAATTCAGCAGCATAACAGCCCAGTTTCTCAATCTCAGCCTTCACCAGCTGTCCCACCTCGTGCAGGTGTGTGTGTCCCGGAACAAACTGTGTGAATGAATTGACAATAGCAATAATTGGCTTACCAAACTGCTCTCTCTTCATACCGTTGGCAACCCACAGAGCGCGGGCTCCTGCCATGCGGCGACCTTCTGTGCTGAATGCACTTCGTAACTGGTGTTTCATCTTATATCTTATTTATTAGTTTAGCATATATAAAACAAGAAGCCCTTCTCGCTAAAAGAAAGGCTTCTGTATATCTTGCAATCATACTACATATGGTCACGCCTTTCTTACGCCATAGGGTTTCCCACGACGACCACGAGGCGAATCACCACGCTATGATTATATTTAGTTACTTTTAACATTAAAAAACTTACAGTCTTTAATCAATCGAGCGCAAAAATAAACAATCTTCTTTACATAAACAAATTTTATTGATAAAAAATAATGTTTAAGAGCCTATGCCGATACTTTATTTTGATTTTCGGCTGATGCTGCTTGAAAAGTGTTACTGAAGAGCCCTGCGTTTTTTCTTCCAGATGCTTGATTGCCGAGTTTTTATTGACGGCTGCGAAGAATGAATCTCCTTGTCAAAACAATCCCAAAAGTTTGTTTTCGTCTTCAATATTTGCAGAACTTAATCAGCGGCGTTTTATACAAAATCACCAAAATAGTTAAACGGCTGATTTTCAGCATAAGTTACATTTTTACGTCCTTAAAAGTGTAGTGAGTTAACACTTTTTCGTCCTTAAAAGTGTAAAAAATGCGAAAAAAATGCCATCTCAGCCGAAATGCTACAATAAAACATAGAGCGAAAAAAAGAAGGGATTGACTCCTCGTTTTTCCGCTCTATGCTTAATTGTTATAATCCAAACTCAGCAGTAATGCCCCACTTTGTCATTGTATATATATCTGTATATAAATCGGCATGCAGTCTGAGAAAATGCTTGCCTACAGCCATCTGCGCGCCACCACCGAGATAAACTCCAGAATATGATGTAGTTCCCAAATAAGCCGTTTCATATACCTGAGAACCGGTGTAGGCTGTTTCCCTTTCGCCAATGTCAACTACGCATATTCCACCGCCACGAACAAGCGGAATAATCTTTCCTTTACCAAAAGGTTTGACCAAACCTAAAGACAAAACGAATCTGCCCTTATACTCATATTCCATGCGGTATCGTCTCTGTCCGCCAAAGAACTCGATGTTGCGCTCTGCTCTGTTTTTTGGAGAATATGCCAGTCCCAACTCCAAGCCGCCGTCCTTTATAATTCGCTCGATTCCCATTTCCGCTCCGATACCCATCTCGAATGAAGAATTGGAATAACTGACACTTGGCATACCCTGATTGTTTCTTTCTATCGTCCAATCCAAGAGTTCAGGAGCTTCATTCGAATAGTATGCAAAACCTGTGAATGCCTTAAAACGGAACTTCGACTTGTCGGATTTCTCATCGTACTCATACACCATACAAGTGCTGCCATCGGTACACACGTCTTTATGATAGTCGCGTACAACATTTACAAGACCTTTCCTCGACAAGTTTCTTTTCGACATGCTTTTCTGATTCATGTCTTCTATTGCCGTCCACGAATCTTTCAGCAGATACTTCACCTTACCGTATTGTTCCTTTTTATTTTGTAGGATTTTCTCTTCCTCCTGATACGACACCAAACAAGAATATGGTCTGTTAGTCAGTTTTGCCATCTCGCCGTCACCGCGCTCAAAGAAGAAATATTCGTCGCCATTGTCAGCCACGCAGTAAAGGTTCATCTTTCCCTTAACCATGAATTCGGCAAAGTATAATTGCGGGGCACCGTCGACATCAAGCTTGCGCGTAACGAAATATTTGCCGTTACCGTCGAACCTGAAGCCTTCGATGTCGCCAGGCTTGTAAGTCTTACCCTCGGTTTTACCTTCTGCCCAGAACTCACATTCCCTTGAGAGCGTCTCGTTTGTACGGAAGTCGATAATACCTCTGATTGTGTCGCCAGAATTCGTAATGATTATGCCCGATTTTGGATTGATCTGCGCCATCGCCATTGTGGCTGAAACAGCCAACAGCGCGAGAAGAATGATTTTCTTCATTGTATAAATAGTCTATATTTTGTGTTTACCAAAAACGAAAAGAACGCCATGGCTAGATAGTAGAGCCATGGAATTCTTTCGTTCTATGCTTAGTCTGTTACAGTACGAACTCTGCGGTGATGCCCCACTTTATCATTGTATTCCAATCGCTATATAAGTTGGCATGCAGTCTGGCAAAGTGTTTGCCTACCGCCATCTGCGCACCAGCTCCGAGATAAACGCCAACCCCAGCCGGAACAATCTTCGGACCTGCATCATCCGTCTTCCCGCCAATACGAATGCCAACGTCAGCAGAGCCTGCACTATTATAGGAAACATACGACTTAGAGTCTGCATAAAGTAAATTCTCTTTTCCGGAATTAACGGTAGGCTCGAACATTACACCACCACGAACAAGCGGAAGAATCTTGCCTTTACCATAAGGCTTGACTAAACCAAAAGAAAGAGCCAGCCTGCCATCACTTTCGTGTTTTGCGTCATAATGCCTTTTTCCGTCAAAAGCTACGTCTTTACGTTCAAAACTGCACTTTGGATAATATGCCAGACACAACTCTATGCTGCCGTTCTTCATAAATCGCTCAATACCCTTTTCTATTCCAATACCAAATTCGAATGAAGGCCCTGAATAACTGACACTTTTCCAAATCTCAGCGTTTCTGTCTTGTGAAAAAGACATAAGTTCCGGCCTCTCTTTAGAATAGTATGCAAAACCTGCAAATACCTTAAAACGGAACTTTGACTTGTCGGATTTTTCATCGTACTCGTACACCATACATGTGCTACCATCGGTACACACATCATTATGATAGTCGCGTACCACATCTACGAGTCCCTTCCTTGACAAGTTTGTTTTCAGCAAGTTTTTCTGTTTTATGTCTTCGATAGCCGTCTTCGAATCTTTCAGCAGGTATCTCACCTTTCCGTACTGTTCCTTCTTTATTCGCATAAAATCCTCTTCTTCCTGAAATGTCGACAAACAAGAAGAATGCGGTATGTTGGTAAGCTTTACCATCTCGCCATCCTCACGCTCAAAGAAGAAGTACTCATTAGGATTGTCAGCCACGCAGTAAAGGTTCATCATGCCCTTTACCATGAATTCGGCAAAGTACAGACGCGGTTTGCCGTCGACATCAAGCTTGCGCGTAACGAAATATTTGCCGTTACCGTCGAACCTGAAGCCTTCGATGTCACCGGGCTTGTAAGTCTTACCCTCGGTTTTACCTTCTGCCCAAAACTCACATTCTCTTGAGAGCGTCTCGTTTGTACGGAAGTCGATAATACCTCTGATTGTGTCGCCAGAATTCGTAATGATTATTCCCGATTTTGGATTGATCTGTGCCATCGCCATTGTGGCTGAAACAGCCAACAGCGCGAAAAGAATGATTTTCTTCATTGTTTTTCAAAAATATCGCAGCAAGATTTTAACACTTGTTTTGGATTTACCTGATTTATAAAGATCAAATGCAACAACAGTAACTCACCTTGTCAATATTCTGCTTGTGAATGTGCTGCAAACCATAAACAATAGAAACTGAAAGGTTTGCAAAAGTACACAAATAAAACAAAATATAACAATTTTTATATAATATTTTTATTGAAAAAAACGAGAGTTCACACTCCGCGAAGATTCATTATTATGCTATCGGTCAAACACCTTACTAAACTCATCAACGCTAATCTTCACTGGCTCAACCATGAATTCTGGGCGGTTGTAGCTCTTAAGCAGGAAGGTATTGAATTCCGGGTCTTCCTGCGGCATCAGGAATGCCTTTTCAACCTTTCCGTTGTTGAAATATGAAAAATACACGCGACTGTAGTTTCCGTCGTCGCGACGGCTGGCGCACATAATCCAATGTCCGTTGCTCGACCATGTTGGATAGCTGTCAGAATTGTCCTTGCTGTTTAGGGCACTTAGATTGATAAGCGAAGAAGCCTCAACCGTCAGAGGCGTACCCGAAAACTTATCCATCGGGATGCAAACGATGTCGGCATCGCGATGACGGCTATGGAAACAGCCATACTGTCCTTGGGCAAACAACAGATATCGCCCGTCGGGGCTGATGCGCGGCAGGGTTACGCTCTTGTCAGCCGATGCGGCATCGTAAACGAGTTCTTCGTCACCAAAGCCGTGCGATGCTATGTCGAACGAGCGGCGATAAAGGTTGTACTGCACCTTCGGATATGTTGTTCTTATATCCTTGTCGCGCATCTCCTCCGGAAGCGGAACAGACTTGCAGTAGTACAGATATTTGCCGTCGGGCGACCATGTTGGATAAACCTCAAGAAGGTCAGGGTCGTTGCTTACGATTGTTACCGAGTCGGTCGTTACATCGTATAGAATCATATCGCTGGCAAGGTCGTACACCTCAATCTTGTTGGGATTCGATGTGTGGAAAGCCTGTCGTGTCTGGTTAGTAGAGAAGGCTATCAGCTTGGCTGTCGGGTGCCATGCCGGATATACTCCTCCCGAGATGGTATAGTCGCGCTTCATATTCACTCTCGAAACCTTGCCGTCGTTCACAATAACAGTTCCGCCGTTAGAGAGGCGAACATGAAAGAGCATGTTGTCGGTCTTGTAATTCTGATAACTGTGGCAGTTAATGCATTGGCCTTTTGCCCTGTCATTCATCGTAATCTCGTTGTTGAAAATCTGAGTTTCCTCGAACGTTGTGAGGTTGCGCTGGGCTATCTCCATAAAGTTCCACGCAACGTATGTCGGCTCAATAAGGCGGTACGACAGATACTCGTCGATAGGCTCTTTGGCTACGCGAATTTCAAACGGCTTGAACGACAGCCATTCGCCTTTTTTCCTGCCCCACACTTCAACTTTTATGCTCTTGCCCTTAGAGGCATCGAGCATGTCGTGCCATTCATCCTCAGGAATCTGCACCTTAACGCCATCGCCGTATGTCTGCTGCTTGCCGTCGGGCGTGGTGATGCGTGCCACACACTCTTCATACGCATCTTTTGGAAGCATGAAGTTGAGCGGCGCGATATTGCAAGGCACGGTAACATCGCAATAGTCGGGAAAGATGTCGGGCTGACATTTTGCATCCTTGGATGCTGACGGAACATCGGGATGACTTACGCAAGATGACAGGAGCAACAGAACTCCCAAAAAACAATAATATATATATTTTCTCATGATATTCTTATGATGCTATTTCGTGACCAACTTTGCCATGTATAATAAATGATTTTTTTCCGAAAACATTGTACCACCAGTAGGTGTCTCCAAATTCTTCACGCATATTCTTACCTACTTCTTCAATATTTACGCCCGGCTTTACCTGTTTTTTTAAAGTTTCTATAAACCGTGTGTATCTGTCATAGACAGACTGCGTGATAGGAAGTATTATGCGCTTTTGTTCCGGGGCATTGTCCATGTACATGATATAAGCCTCCTGCGCATGCAGAGGAAATTCCTCGTCCATGTGCGACTTTACATAGTTACGCAGCGATGCCCAGAAACGACGAGAGTCGCAACGCAACATAGAATAGAACAAAGCCTGCTCAGAAACAACCTTGTTGTCGGATTCCGGCCATAGACTGATAGAATTAACAACGTAGCTGTCGCTGTTCTCTACGCCTGTAAGCTCATCAGGGAAGCAATTTTGCATTGCCTTTATCTTATCACTAACCGGAGCTGGCTGCCAATCTCCGTAAAACATATTATTATGCATCATGACGGTATATCGTTCCACCAGTTTGTTATCGCCTTTAGCCAAAGCACAGCGGGCAAGCATTTTCAGATAAAATGGCGAGAAGCCAGCCTGTACGGCATTTTCGAAATTCAGTCGGATGGCCTCGTTCGTCATGCCATAGTTGTAATATACCAAAGGCGATGCAATATCCAAAAGGCTGACGTGGATTGTATCAGGGTTGTTAATATTGGCAGCATCGTTGCCTAATTTAAAGGAACGCTCCAACAAACCACCTTCGTTCATCAAGGCAATATTCTTGAGAAATATCATCGAGCTGGTTGGATTCTTGCTTTCTTCAGCCATGCGGAGCACACCTTTCCAATCGTCAGCAGAAGCATAGCGTACCATACGCATCTCATCAATATAGTTCTTATCATAGTACATGAGCGATGAGGTGAAGGCTATGCCTGCAACCGTACACAACACCGGCACGAACCATCTAAGCAAATCCTTGCCATACAATGGAATAAATACAGAGAGTGCGCCAAGAACCCAGAAAGGTATAGAAAGGGATTCAGTCTTATCCGACGGAGTTATGAAGCGAGGCAAACCGGCAAACACAACATCGTCGAATTTCAGATTAGAATAGAATAAGCGGTGCCAGATAAGGGCGGCAAAAATGAGCAAGATTATGCCCACAATCTCACGCCATGCAATTTTCTCAACAAACACAAGACACAGAATAAAAAGCAATGCAAACCACCCAAGTACCGGATACAGGCAAAAGCCAAACAGATACCACACTATATGCCATTTGCGCGGTGTGTAGCGTGCTGCCCACAACAGCAAAAGCATAATGAGATAGCCCACCGACTGCGAGAACCAATAACCCTTGATTGGAGAAACATATACCCAATAACCAAGATCTACAACCGATGTGAGCAGACAGGCAACAGGCAAGAGCATCAAAGCAGAGGCACTTCCATGTAACCGGAATGCTTTAGTTCCCACAAACTAAATAAGTAACCAAATTAACGCCATCACGCCTGCACCAAGAGCAGGATAATAGAATAGCTGTGTAAGCCATGCTCCAACGAACCTCATCAAGCCAAACGGCTTTGCCATGAGTGTATGGAAGAAAGGAGCTCCGCAGATGAACTCTGAACGGTCGTGCGCAGTATAGAACACCTCTTGATTGATGTATAATATATATACAACAAATGCCATGAAAGCCAACAGGCTTACATAGAGGACAATACCGGATGCTTTTAATTGTTTAATCATCTTTTTGCTATAAAAAGGCTGACCCATATTATTGGGTCAGCCTATTATTAATCATCTTGTGTCACACTTACATTTTATATTTTGCATGTAATGAGACACTTGTTACTAACAAACTACTTAGCTACAGGCCTAATCGAGAAACCGTAACTTGTACTCAAGTTGCTGTAGATATTTATAGAATTGTCAAACTTTCCATGCTGGAAAATCAACATGTTAGGCATATCTTCATTACCGTTAATAGCTCCCTTTCCGTCATTTGCCTGTTCTGCCATTGATGGGAAGTGGTAAATTCCGAAAATTTCGCCAGTAGCATAGTAGCCGGCATTTCCATTTCCGTACCATTTATCGCCATAACGATAACCTGCAGCTGGCAGGAAGATTGAATTGTTATTTTTCTTACTTGATACTCTGTAGCCTGTACCAGTAAACTCCCACTTGCAACTGTCAATCAACTCTCTGATCTGCTCTGTTGTTGGCATTTTCCAACCTTCGCCCCAATTGGCTGTAGCAGCATCATACTTTGCATCAGCGATAATGCTATAAACAGGAACATCTGAGATATCACCACCAATATAGT
Source organism: Bacteroidaceae bacterium (assembly GCA_045111775.1). Classification (GTDB taxonomy): domain Bacteria; phylum Bacteroidota; class Bacteroidia; order Bacteroidales; family Bacteroidaceae; genus Ga6A1. The sequence goes on from JBGUGY010000175.1 coordinate 10,135, forward strand.
CCTTACGCATCACAACTTTAAACTCATCCTTTACTTCAGAATAATTGCTAGCTAAAGGACTCTCAAAGTATTTCACTTCTGTCGAGCCAATCTTATTAATTACAAGATCTGAGCTACTTGCGTATTTAAACATCTTGTAATAGTCCAGAGAATCTCTTTCTGTCTTCAGTTCTGGGAGTCTCTCGATAAACTTAGAACCATCCCAATCAACAATGAGCACAAACTTCTCATTTGTAAGTGTTGCCTCAAGGAATCCCGGATTAGCATTCTTCATGAAATCCAACTTAGCCTTTACAAAAGAATTGATTTTTGCCTTCTTCTGAGCATCTATTTTGGCCTTTGCAAGAGAATCCAAACCGATTGTATCACCAATAAACGTCAAGTCAATAAGCTTTACTTCATTGATTTTGGCAATATTTGTAGTGTCACAAATGTATCCAACCTTTTCTTCGGCAGACTTATACATATCGAACAAGGCAGATAAAGTTCTTGCCTCTACGACATCAGTATATGTTGTTGTACTGGTTGGATTCAACAGTGTTCCAGTTACATCACCCCAAACAAATAGAATACCATTATCTGATTCTGAAGTTGCACCAATATTCTTACTTGCCCACTTGGTACCACTTGCGAGTCCCAAATCAACAGCCTCGCCAGCACTTCTGATATTGCTAGTGTTTGCTGCATAAGGGATATCTACAGAATTTTCGGTAATCTCATCACTACAAGCAACAAATACACTTGATGTAATAAGCGTAGCGATTGCGAGCTTACTATAATTCAAAATACTTTTCATTACAATAATGTATTAATATTATACAAATATAAAATTACTACTCTTCATAGTAAACTGAGTTGACGGTACAGTTTCCTGATTTAATCAGGAACTGAAGGTCTTTAGCAGAGCCACCCTTACCCTTTGCACAGTCCTTGGCAATTTCCTCAGTAAGTTGAATCTCATTAGGACCGTTCTGAAGTGGCATATTATCATAATAAGTAGCACTCCACCAACCGTTATGCACCATCATAGTAGTACCCTCTTCAACATCTGATACGTCCAAGATAAGAGTCTTGAAGCCCCAATAAACCGCATCTGAAAGGAATGGGAAATGCTGACCCTCGTCATCACTGAAACGCATAGCTGCAGCATTCCATGAACCTGGCTTGAATGGCTTATCCTCAGCTTCCTTACCCGGTCTTGGATAGATATTGAATCTATCAAGCTGATTTGTAACAACCTCGCAAGTTACGTCATTATATAGATGAACATACTTGGTACCATCAGAACAAATAGCTGTCATCTTAACAATATACTGACCAAGCTTCTTCTTCTGCCAAGCATAGTTTGACTTGAATACATTCTTGCCAAACTCAGGTTCTTTACCATCTTTTTTCTTTTCAGCAATATCCCACACAACATTGACAGGTGCCTTGGTCTCACAGATTATGACATTACCGTTCTTACCATCATCCGCCTTGTCTGTTCCTACAGAAGTTTGCGCAAGGAGCTCGTCAAGAGAGATGTGACCAGCATCGCTGATATCCTCATGAACAGGGTCACAAGCAACGAAAGCACATACTGCAGCAACAAGTATAAATAATATCTTTCTCATATTCTTTTCTTATTAAACATTAATAAAGAGCTTTATATAGGGCAGAGGCATCAGAAACATCCCAACCCGCATTCTGCTTCAAGCCACCATTATGCAATGATATCTGGTTCTGAGGCTTAGGCAGGAAACCATCGGTAGCCTTGTAACGCTCTGTCCATGAACATGTCATGTGCTTCAAAGACACCTTGTTATCCTTCTTACCGAGGCATACAACCTGCTTACCATCCTGAGCCTGAAGAGCAGTAGGAGCATAATCGCTGTTTGAGCAACCCTTACCAGTCCAACGACGCATATCATTGAAACGAAGTCCCTCGAATGCAAACTCCCAACGACGCTCGTTCTGAACAGCCTTCAATGAGTAAGGAGTCTCAGGAACACCAGCACGTCTCTGAACCTGATTCATGTACTGTGCATCGCCTGTAAGCTCAGTAAGCATCAGAAGAACATCAGCATAACGCATCAGATAGAAGTCCTCGAAGTGGTCACCCTGCATCTTGTTGCCGAGCGAACCTGGGTCAGTATAACCTTCGCACATTGACCACCATGTATCATTGTTAGCACCACAAGCATCGAGGTTTACATCTGCATACTTCTTAACCGAATAACCAGACTCCTCGCAGTCGTCCTTCTCGTAGGTATAACTTGCAAGCTCATGGTCAAGGTCAATCAAAGAAGCCTTCTTACGCTTGTCTGTATAACCCTTGTTATTCTCTTCTGCTGTCCAGTCATCCCAGATATTACATGAAGGAGTACCCTGTCCCCAACCCTGGTTGAACGGATAAGTCAGATTACGGTCACCGTTCTGGTTAGATGCACCATTACGAAGTCCCCAGAAACATGACAGATAGTTAGTATACATACGCTGGCTATTGTATGCCTGAGTGATGCTCCAGCTTGAAGCATTCATAAACTGAATCTGGAAAATCTCCTCGGTATTACCATTACCCATACCCGGCTGGTCGAAGCAGTTCTCACGCTTCATATCTGCAATGAACGCATAAGCATGACCAACACCGTCATGTGCCTCATCCCAAAGGAGACTGTTAGAATACTGCCAGAGTGAACGGAAATCCTCGCAAAGCTTATAACCGCCCTTGTCAACTATATCTCTAAGACCAGCAATAACGTCTGCCTTTGAAAGAGTACCACCACTGCAACCTTCCTGTTCAACGAGAGTGGCTGTTGCATCAGCACCTGTTGCAAGTTCACCTATATGTTTGTAGAAACCAGCCCAGAACATATAAGCACGGGCAAGGAATGACTCTGCACAATATCTGTCTGCATGACCAGAGCCATTGGCTCTACCTGGGTTCATAAGGTTCTTTGCAGAAATAAAGTCAGAGAAAATCTGAGGATAGACAATTTCCTCGGCACTCTTCTCCTGATATGACTCCGCTGTAATAGTGGTTGATGTAAGCACAGGTATATCACCATACATCTGAGTAAGAAGTAGAGTATAGAAGCCACGCATAAAGTATGCCTCACCAAGAAGCTGGTTACGCTGTGACATCTGATCCTCAGTCCAAGGCACGTTATCAATGGTCTCAATCATGTTGTTTGCACGTCCAACGCCACCATAAAGGAGATTCCAGTCGTATTCGTACTGATTTGGATCAGACATTGTAAAATGATGCAGAGACTTTGCCACATAGTCCTGAAGACCGCCACTGCCGTAGCAATCGTCAGACATAAGTGACCACCAGTAGTAAGGATTATTCAATAACTGACTCTGATCTCCGCCCCCCATAGTATTCATGATACTGTAGGTAGCAGCATTCAAGGCTTCTACATCCGCAGGCTTACCCGGGAATGTAGCTGCAGTCATCTCTGTAGGACGCGGATCTGTGTCCAGCATATCGTTACAGGATGTGAACAAAGTTGCTGAACCAACAACTAATGCTGATAAAATATATTTTTTCATACAAATTGTCGAATTAGAATTTAATACTTGCACCTACCATATATGTACGGGCAGTTGGGTAAAGACCAAGGTCAATGCCTGACTCCCAAGAGTTACCACCACCGGCACTACCAACCTCAGGATCGAGACCTGTATAACCAGTAAATGTGTAGAGGTTCTGAGCCTGAACATAAAGACGGAGCTGCTGGAATGGGCAAGACTTCCAGATATGCTTGAAGTCGTAACCAAGAGTTACAGCCTTAATCTTGAAGTAGTCTGCATCTTCCATATAACGTGTAGAAATCCAAACAGTATTAGCATGACCATTACCAGAAATACGTGGCACAGAATTTGATGTGCCCTCACCATGCCAACGGTTAAAGATTGTGGTGTCGTAGTTCTCATCAGGGTCATCACCGAATGAACGGTAAGAACGCATAATCTGATGACCGAATGCACCAGCACCGTTAACAGAGAAGTCGAATCCCTTCCATGAGCAACCAAGGTTGATACCAAGCATTACATCTGGATTAGGATTACCTATCTCGTGCTTATCTGTACCAGCACCTTCTCCCTTACCAACGATTACACCATCACCGTTCCAGTCGTCCCAGATGCAGTCACCAGGCTGTGCATCATCAAGAACTGCCTTACCAGCCTGACGTGCTGCTTCGATCTGCTCCTGGTTCTGCCAGATGCCACTATATGACATACCATAGAAGTAACCAATTGCATAGCCTTCCTCTGCACGAGACACATAGTCTGTACCCTGTGAAAGAAGATTTCCTGTACCTGCAACATAGTGGTTCTCATTATCGATACGTGTTACCTTGTTCTTGTTGGTAGCAAGGTTAACACCAACGTTGTAGTTAAAGTCCTTACCAATCTTGTCGTTCCAAGTAAGAGCAAGTTCAATACCTGTATTCTCAACGTCACCACCATTTACATAAGCAGGGTTTGTACCCATAATACCTATTGTGCGGCCGACAATCAACCAGTCCTTAGTAGTCTTCTTATACCAGTCGAAGTTTACACCCAAACGGCTGTCAAGGAAACGGGCATCAAAACCTAAGTCGAGCTGCTCTGATGTTTCCCAAGTCAATTCATAATTAGGTACGATGTTTGCGTAAGCACCGACATTAGGAATACCACTTGTAGAAGTTAACATATCAGAACCGAACTTGTAACCGCTATCGTTTGCATCGCCAGACAGAGCAATAGTTGCAAGATACTGATATTTTGGGATTCGGTTATTACCGTTCTGACCCCAAGAAGCACGAATCTTCAAGAAATCCAACCAGTTCTTTGTGCTCTCCATAAAGTTTTCGTTACTCATTACCCAACCTGCAGATACAGATGGGAATGTACCCCAACGATGACCATCGGCAAAGATACTTGAGCCATCAGTACGCAAAGTAACAGTAGCCATATATGTCTCTTTCCAGTCCCAGTTCAAACGACCGAACCAAGAAGCAAGATACTCTTCATCATTATTAGGTTTACCTGTAAGAGAAGCAACAGTTACATCTGCCAGTTTTACATTTGAAAGGTAAGCAGTATTCCAGCCCTTCAGAGTTGCGAGCTGGCTTCCATAAGCAACACTATTAGAACCACCTATATTAGTGCTCCAACCTGTACTCTGGAAAGACTGACCAACCATTGCACTAATCTTATGGCCTGAAATAACAGGAAGGTCATAAGTAAGGGTATTCTCAATAGAGAAATTAGAGTTCAACCAAGCATTCTGGCTTACGCTATATACCTTTGATACATTTGTACCCTCACCGGCAGCACGTGGCTCATTATAGCCGCGGTATGCGCCTGAACCCCAGTTATAGTTGAACTGTGAACGTAATTTCAATCCCTTGATTGGCTGGATAACCAAAAAAGCAGTAGCGCTGGCATTGATGCTGCGGCTCTCTGCCATAGAGTTCCAACCACCAGTTGAAAGGTTCTCCCATGGGTTGTAGAACATAGATGGGTTCCAGCCCTTACCATAAGTAACATTACCGTTTATGTCTTGATAATTATAAATATCGCCGTTCTCTGCATACTGTGGCAAAACAGGAGTTGTCTGCAACAAGCTATGTATATAGTTCCAGTACATACCATCCTCAGCCAAGTCGTGATTCTTGCTATAGCCAATAGATATGTTTTCACCAACTGTAATCGCATCGAAATCCTTAACTCTCAAGAGTACATGGTCGCTGTTGATACGGATTGTATGACGATTATAGAAAGAAGCCTTGTCTGCACCCATGATACCTTCATTATCAGTATAGGTGTAAGACATTGCAAACTTAGAACGATTAGAACCACCTGTCACGGTTACAGAATGATTCTGCTGCATGGCATTCTTGTTCTCGAATTTACCCCACCAGTCAGTACCTGTCCAACCGCTCTGTACCTTAGTAATGATATCCTGAGGAACATAATCGCTCCAGTTGATTGCATCGCCAGAAGCGTTAAGATTGTACTCGCTATAGATTGCCATATACTGCTGAGCATTAAGAAGCTGTGGACGCTTGTAGGCGTTAGACCAACCCATAGCACCGTTATATGTAATTTCCAACTTACCAGCCTTACCCTGCTTTGTTGTAACGAGGATAACGCCGTTGGCAGCACGAGAACCATAGATTGCTGCAGAAGCGGCATCCTTCAAGATATCAATACTCTCGATATCGTTAGGGTTGATACCGTCGAGGTTACCACCGGCTACACCATCAATAACGTAAAGAGGTGCGCTATCACCTGTAGTTCCGACACCACGGATATAAACCTTATATCCCTTACCCGGCTGTGAAGAAGACTGTGTAATCTGTACACCCGGAGTCTGGCTCTGCATAGCCTCGAGTGCATTAGTTGTGTTCAACTTGGCGATGTCATCACCCTTTACCTGAACAGTAGCGCCGGTAACCAGTTTTTTCTTCATCGTACCGTAACCAACAACAACAACCTCCTCGAGACTCTTAGAGTCCTCAGCGAGCTGAATTGTCAACTTGTCGCCTGTAACTTTCACTTCCTGCTGAACATAGCCAATGTAAGAGACAACCAAGATTGCTCCATGTGGTGCTTCAATAGTAAAGCGTCCGTCAAAATCTGTAATTGTACCATTTCGCGTACCCTTTACCAGCACGTTTGCGCCGATAATAGGATCGCCACTCTGATCAACTACTGTTCCTACGACTTTCTGTGTCGGTGCGCTTGCTTCAACAGGTGTTGCAGCATCAGAGGCGAATACTTGCACAGGAGTACCGCCCAACAGGAAAGCAATGCATGCCCCTGCCATTAGCGCTTGTTTTCTAGTAATTAAATCCATATATACTGTTGTACTAAATTAAAGGTTTTTTAACCTTTTGTTAATCTCTTGTTAGGATATTAAATTAAAGGGTTTTAACCTTTTTGTTATTTCTCTGGTTATTAAACTAACGGCTATTCTTTATCACCTTTGGGGGGTTAATCTCGTGTTAGGTTTAAAAAGTTGCGTTTTCTCTTTCTCACCTATTCGAAGTTAAACTCATGTTAGGTTATTAAAGTAATGGCTTTTCTTTTTTACTTCTTTCGCAAAAATAAAAATATCGCACATCAAAAAATGATATTTTTTTATCTTTTTTTGATACAAATTCTAATTTAAGAAATTTTAACACTTCTATTTTGGGAATATGTAAAGTACACGTTACAAATTAAAGGTAGTTAGATTTCAATCCGTTTTAATTCATCTTTGTTCTGTTAACGATAACACTAATATATATGGATTTTGTCGATTATATTTCCGAAAGGAAAACGTTGAAAACCCGAACGCATCCCGAACGAAACCCGAGAAATTTCGCTCACAATTTTTCCTGCTGCACATTATTTACGCGAATTCGGGATAAATTATACATTCCTTACTTATGCAAGGCATAGTTTGTTGTTTTTCGTAAGGCATCACAGAGCTGATTATCTGTGTATTATACTCATTACAGACGATGAAAGCGTCTCCGCTTAGTAACCGTAGGTCGGAACAACCTGCGGAATAAGTAACTATAGGTGGCAAGCACTCTGAAAGAGTGCCCCATCTGTCGCAATGGAAACTGCACTTTCCATAATGAAATGGCGCATTAAACCCGAAAGGAGTTTTTTACCGTTTTTACACTCATTACAGACAGTACATCTACTATTTATTTATGATACATCCCCAATAAAAATTTACCCAAAGTTGTATCGTCACCAATGTTATGCCCCATACTTATTGTACGATCCACATATTTGTCGTACAGATATTTTCTTTGTTCGCTATCATGCACCCCCTTTAACGACTCATGAAATTGCTCTGTTATATTTTTCCACAATTGCAAAGAGTCATTCTGAGGAGTACCAAAGCCTGCGCTTTTTTCGTCGATAGAAACATGAATATTTCCGTTTTCCGTAACAACTAACAGTTCTTGATAAAGGTAACGATATGCCCTTGGCAAATGTATAGACGCAAGCCTTTCCTTATTACCCGTAAACACGAAACTGCCATTTACGAGCCTTACAGAATCTTTAAAACGTTCCTTCCCGTTTGTTGTTACAGATTCCAGATACACCCATACGCTATCCATTTTTATACCAGCATAAGCAACATTACCACTTATTCTATAATTGGAATCTTTCTTTTCGTTGTTACAAGCCGCTAAGCAGCAAACAAACAAAATAAATAATACGAAGTTTCTCATCATCACAATTAAATTAAACCAAAGTTTATGAGTGCAAAAAAGCGCCCGACACTTGGTGTCTGTTAACATCAATTATTTATGTAAAGGCAAAGGCCGTTATACATTAACAGCCTTTGCCAATAGCTTTTCTAAGATTTATTAATTACTTAGACTTAAATCTCCAGAAAGTATATTCATTCGCATCTTTTGGATGACCACCTGTATCCATCAAAACCATTCTGTCACCGTCAATACCAGCAATCTGGAACGTCGTTGGCTTCTTACCGCCCGTATTGATTGAGAATGGGAACAAGATAGCTCCCTCGGTTGTTGTCATTGTTCCAACATTAGTAGCAGATGGAGTCATTGAAACCTCATACTTACCAGAACGAATCTCCTTGCCATTGCCATCATAGCACTTAACAGAACCATTTACATCAAATACCATATACGCATCAGCAGATTCTTCGCCTGTTGCCTCGCCTGTATCTGAGTGATTAAGCTGTGTAAGCAGCTCCTCTGGACTCTTAACGCCCCACCACTTGGCATCGCCAGACTTGAAGATTTTATCAGGAGTTGACCATGAAGGATTACCCATATTACCCCAACATTCTTCTACAGAAGTGCAATCCCAAGTCCATGCTCTGCTTGAATAAGCATGCAATGCTCCCTGCCAATCCGACTTATTCTTAAATCTCCAAAAAGTATATTCATCCGCATTGGCTGGATGACCACCATGATCCATCAGCACCAAATGGTTAGGATCAAGACCTGCAATCTGGAACGTTGTTGGCTTCTGACCACCTGTATTTATTGAGAATGGGAACAGTATTGAGCCTGCATCAGTTGTAAGAGTACCTACAGCTGTAGCAGTAGGAGTCATATCAATAGACCACTTACCTGTACGGATCTCCTTACCTTCAGCATTGTAAACATGAACCTTACCATCAAGATTACTAAACACCATGTAAGCATCCTCAGACTCTTCGCCTGTTGCATTTCCTGTATCTGAATGATTAAGCTGAGTAAGCAATCCCTCAGGAGTTTCAACACCCCACCACTTGGCATCGCCAGAAGCAAAAATCTTATCAGGTGTTGACCACGAAGGATTACCCATATTACCCCAGCATGCTCCAGCTGTAGAACAGTCCCAAGTCCATGCCTTCTCCTCGTCATCAGAGCAAAGATATAGAATTTCTTGTGGAAGTTCAGTCTGTACCCATACATTTACCGATTTCTCGGCAACAATCTCCTTTCCATCAGAATTATAAGTTCTGATGTACAAAGTCTGATCGTTACTTGAGCCACGACTCGGTGCAAGATTAAACACTCCGTCGGTACCTGTGGCAAGCACATTCTGTTCGCCAGCCTTTATGTTGTAGATTGAAACTATAGTACTTGGAGAAGTTGAATACTTAACCCAGTTACCCTCACCCGGACCAGCTTCCTGAGTACATTCCTTGTCCTTATACACCTTTAAGGTCACACTATTGCCAATCTGCTCTGCTGTATAGTCGTTAGGGCTAAAGTCCTGACTGTCTCTTACAGGATCACAAGATGTCAGCACACTTGCAGCGACTATCATACTAAATAATATTCTTTTCATTTCCGTAGTGTCTTAGATGATTAATTAATAAACAGGAGTACCAGACATATTTGCATCAGCAACATCCGATGTCCAGCCTGTATTCTGCTTCAAAACGGTTTCATCACCAACAATGTTAATCTGTGATGGTGGAATCATCAAGAAACCGTCAGTCTCTGCATATCTCTTAGCCCATGAAGAAACAGCATGTTTCATTACTGTCCATCTGCCAGTATAGTTAACTCTTGTGCCCTCCTGTTTCTGAAGAGCCTTTGCTGCTATACAGTTTTCACCGCCATCCTTGCCAGACCAGCGACGCAGATCGTTGAAACGCAAGCCTTCACCGGCAAACTCAAAACGACGCTCATCTTGAATACCTTCCCAAGAGTACGTTGTCTCCTTCAAGCCAGCACGGGCACGAACCTTGTTCTGATAGCTAACATCACCTGTAAGTTCAGTAAGCATAAGAAGAATATCAGAATAACGCATAAGCACGATATCTCCATAATGGTCGCCCTGCATACTGTTACCATTATTCTGAGTCTGTTCTGCCTCTTCGCGAACAACACCCCACCAGATATAAGGTCCAGAAGTTTTATCGTTACCAGCAGTCGCCTTGGTTGTAACAGCCATCAGTTTTTTGTTGTACAAACCTGCATCTTCAGAACAAGATGAAGCGAACGCAAAATCTGCAAGCTCATCCTGTACGTTAAGAATTGTTGCAGCCTTACGAGGATCTGAATTTGACCAGTCATCCCAAAGACCAGCATTTATTGTACCCTGTCCCCAGCCCTGAGCAAAAGGGAAAGTCTCAATGCCACCATTCGAGATGTTAGCTCCACTTACAATACCTGTTCCTTCATCGCAACGCAATGAACAATACAATGAGCTCATGTTTGTATAACCCATAGATACAGTACCGTTCCATGAAGCGAAGTTACCAAACTGTATCTGGAACACCTCTTCCTTGTTTCCATTTCCAGCCCACGATTTGCCAGCCTTAGCCAAATCTTCTGTAAACTTGTAATCTCCCACAGTATACTGATTTGTGTACTGCCACAACAAACGGAAATCTTCTACCAGCTCATAACCGCCATTAGCAACAGCATCCTTCAAAGCATCTGTCACCATACTCTTTGTCAATGTCTCGTTTGTTGCTTTTGACTTGATACCTTCGTCAAGATCAAGCATTTTAACATCTGGACATGAAGCCTTTGCAAGTTCACCCTGCTTCTTGTAGAAACCCTGGTAGAACATATACGCACGGGCAAGATAGCCGGCAGCAGTACCCTTTGTAGCATGTCCGTCACCTTGAGTTGTATAGCCATAAGACATAAGCTGATATGCACTATAAAAATCGGCAAGGATATGCGGATAAATAACGTCCTCGGCACTCTGCTGCGGACATGGATCTGGAGCTGCAGCAGCCCAATAAGCAGGAATGTCGCCCCAGAACTGAGTTCCCCAAAGGTAGAACAGTCCTCTCATAAAATAAGCCTCGCCAAGGAGCTGGTTTCTCATTGTTTCCTTTCCAGTCCAGTCGAATGCATCAACCGAATAGATTATGGCATTTGCACGCGCAACTCCTACATAAGTTGCCTTGAATGCGCCATCATACAATGCGTCTTTGTTCTTCATCAAATGACCGATAGCATGAGCCTCAACGTCACCAGTACCACCAGCGCCATTACAATCATCAGACATAATATTGTAGACTAAATATGGAGTCTGCAAAGGATCGTTGCAATACTGATTCAATACTGAATACAATGCAGACAATTCGGCATTCAAGTCAGAAGCCTGCGCAGGAAAGTTTGCAGTATTTGCACCTGTATAATTCTCGGTATCAAGCATACTGTTGCATGAAGACAAGGCAACAGCTGCAGCGATAGCCAACGATAATATTTTTTTCATATTACTTTCTTATTAACAAGTTAATTTTTAGAACTTGACACTAACACCAAACAAGTAAGTACGAGCAGATGGGTACAAACCTACATCAATGCCACTTGCCCAAGAATCTTTTCCGCCATTTGAACCGACTTCTGGATCTACGCCCTTATATCCGGTAAATGTATACAGATTCTGTGCTTGGAAATAAACTCGCAACTGACCAAATGGACACGTCTTAAGAAGTTTCTTGAAATCGTAACCAACAGTAACGTTCTGAATCTTAAAGAAATCAGCATTCTGCATATAGCGAGTAGAAACCCACTGGTCGTTGATAGAACCAACTGTCAAACGTGGCTGGGTATTGCTTGTGCCCTCTCCATGCCAACGGTCGAATACCTGCTCTGTATAGTTCTGATACTGATTGGCAAGGAGTGCGGTACGATAGCACTGCATAACCTGCTGTCCAAATGCACCTGAACCTGCGATATTAAAGTCAAAGCCCTTGTAGTCGAAGCCAAATGCAAGACCGAGAGTCACATTTGGATGAGGGTTACCAATATCATGACGATCTTCGTCATAATTAATCTTACCGTCACCATTATAGTCAACCCAAATCATATCACCAGGCTGTGCGTTATCAAGAACTGCCTTTCCTGCAGCACGTGCCTCGTCTATCTGAGCTTGATTCTGCCATATTCCATCGTAATCCATACCATAGAAGTAGCCAATAGCATGACCAACCTCTACGCGGCTAACATAATCTGAGTTCTGGAACAAGGCACTTGTCTGACCGTCGATTCTGCCACCATCTGTTGCCAAGTATGTTACACGGTTACGGTTTGTACCAATATTAACGTTTGCATGATAATTGAAGTCAGAACCAATCTTGTCATTCCATGATAATGCCAACTCAACACCTGAGTTTCTAACATCACCACCATTCAGCCACTTTCCGTTAGGAGTTCCTGCGAACGCCTTTGGAGTAGGACAAATCAACCAGTCTTTTGTAGTCTTAACATAATAGTCAAAGTTAACCCCCAAACGGCTATTCAAGAATCTGGCATCAAAACCGATATTTATCTGCTCTGATGTCTCCCATGTAAGGTCTTCATTTGGCATGTTATCAGTATATGCACCAGGAGTCCATCCTGTTGGGCTGACAGTCTGTTCATTACTGCTACCGAACTTATAGCCATAGTCCGCATAATCAGTAGGAGAATACTTTATGTTTGCAACATAACTAAACGGAGTTACATTACAGTTTCCGTTCTGTCCCCAAGATGCTCTAATCTTAAAGAAATCCATAACATCCTGTATTGGCTCCATAAAACTCTCGTTTGTCACAACCCAACCACCAGAAACAGAAGGGAATGTACCCCAACGATGTCCGTCGGCGAAATTAGAAGTACCATCATGGCGCAAGATGAATGTTGCCATATACTTCTCCTTATAGTTATAGTTCACACGACCAAAGAATGCTGCTTCTGCATACTCCGTATCAGCAGAGCCATTATACTTAATGGTTGCGCTACCGCCATAGTTTACAGGCAAATTATAAGAGAAGCCTTTTGTAAGCAAAGAATTTGCACTTTCTGCACCAATAGAGTGTGTGGTATTCAGACTGTTATTCCACAAATTCTGGGTGTATTCCTGACCAATCATCAAGTCGATTGCGTGACCATTGAATTTTGGCAATTCATAACTAATTGTATTATTAACAGAAATACTACCACTCTCATTCATATAGTATTGCAAACCGTATGTATTAGTAGCATTTGTATTGCTGCTACTAAATGGCTGAGTAGCATTTCGGGTATTACTTCCACTATATCCCGTATTAACCTGTCCTCTGTATCTCAAGCCCTTAATAGGTTCAATAATCCAATAGAATGTTGCTCCTACACCAAAATCACGACTCTTGTTAATGGCATTATACTCACCATTATACAATCCGTTCAATGGATTTGTATATATCATAGAACTGTATCCTGCTCCGTTTTCTCTGTAACTTGCAAGAGAACCATCCTCGTTAAACGGCTGCACAAGCGGAGAGGCAATATATGCATTCTGCATGATGTTGAAATAGCCGTTGCCTTCTGCCAAATCGTGACTCTTATGATACCAATAAGAAAGGTTTTCACCTATGGTTATTATATCATGCTTACCTCTAAGGAGAACATGCTCAGAATTGATACGACCGCCATAACGCTGGTAGTTTGATGCCATAGCACCACCCATTATACCGTTATTATAACTGTAGTTCAAACTCATTGAGAACTTTGATCGGTCGTTACCACCTGTAATACTCAAGGCATGGCTTGTCTGAACAGCATTCTTGTTTGCATATTCATCAAACCAGTCTGTACCTTCCCAACCAGCATTGACTTTATCCAAGATTGCCTGCGGCACAAGCTTCGACCAGTCTGTTTTTGTGCCTGTCGCGCCAAAGTTCACCTCGTCAATAATCTGCATGTACTGCTTCGCGTTCAAAGTTGCAGGTCGCTTATAAGCATTACTCCAACCCACATGTCCGTCATACTGAATAGACAATTTACCAGCCTTACCCTGCTTTGTTGTTACCAAGATAACGCCATTGGCAGCATGAGCACCATAGATGGCTGCCGATGCAGCATCTTTCAATACATCAATGCTCTCAATATCATTAGGATTCAAGCCGTTCAATCCATCATCGGCAGTACCACTCTGAACTCCATCTATAACCAACAAAGGAGATGCACCGTTGATAGTACCCATACCGCGAATATTAACCTTGAATCCCTTACCCGGCTGTGATGAAGCCTGAGTAATCTGAACACCCGGTGTTGAACTCTGCATTGCAGTCAAAGCATTTGTAGTGTTCATCTTAGCAATTTCATCACCCTTCACCTGAACGGTTGCGCCGGTTACGAGTTTCTTCTTCTGAACACCGTAACCAACCACCACAACCTCTTCGAGGCTCTTAGAGTCCTCTGCCAACCGAATTGTCAACTTGTCGCCAGTGACCTTCACTTCCTGCTGAATGTAACCAATGTAAGAGACAACCAAGATTGCTCCACTTGGTGCTTCAATAGTAAAGCGTCCGTCAAAATCTGTAATTGTACCATTCTGTGTACCTTTCACCAGCACGTTTGCGCCGATAATCGGGTCACCACTCTGATCAACTACAGTACCCACGACTTTCTGTGTCGGTGCGCTTGCTTCAACAGGTACTGAAGCATTTGAGGCGAATACTTGCACTGGAGTACCGCCCAGCAAGAAGGCAATACATGCTCCTGCCATTAGCGCTTGTTTTCTAGTAATTAAATCCATATCTACTGTACTAAATTAAAGGTTTATAACCTTTTTTGTTAATCTCTGGTTTATTAAATTAATGGCTATTCTCTTTTACTTCTATTACAAAAATAGACATTAAGTATATACAACAATAATACTATTTTTTCGTTTTTTTGAACTATTCTATCATTAAGTATATTTAACATTTACAGTTATTGCATAATGTAAAGTTCAGTTTACAAAAACGAACGTTAATTTCTACAATCCCATTTGTTTCCACATCCATTCATTCCATTCATCGTACTGCTCCTGATACCAATAATGACCAGTCTGCAAATAAGGCTTGAACTCTTTAGGGGCAGAAACGGTATTATATGCTGCATACATTGATGTTGGCGCTACAACATCATCATTATAGCCAAACGAGAACCATCCCGGCACTTTTATTTTGCGAATAAAGTTTATTCCGTCGTAATAACGGCTTACAGTCACTTTCTTGTCATCGGCTTTCTTTCCGTAGAAATAATGTGGCCAACCGCATGGCTGCTTCTTCAACGACGCCGTGTGGTCGCACATTGCAGGATGAACAACGGCATAGAATGTAACCCTGCTGTCGAGAGCCGTCGTAACAAAAGACAACATACCGCCCTGACTCGAGCCTGACACGCCAAGCTGCTTGCCGTTGAACTGAGGCAAAGAGCAGATAAAGTCGACTGCCCTTACAGCACCAACGAAGACCCTTTTGTAATAGAAGGCATCGCGATCGTCGCAGTTGCTCTCCCAATAGTTATACAATGCACCTTTGAAAAGTTTATCGTAATAGTCTTGCGTATAAGTAACAGGTATGCCGTGGATTCCAATCTCTAATGTTATTGCACCTTTCTCGGCTGTCTGCACATCGCCGTAATATGGTCTGATTCCTGCTCCCGGCACTCTGAGCAACGCCGGATACTTGCCTTCAGCCTTCGGCACGCACAGGATTCCGTATGTTCTGCTGCCCCATCGGATATTATGGAAACTTACCTGATAGACGTTTACCTTTTCTGTGCAACGTTCTGGCAGCAGCACCATCGTAGGCTCAAGCGGAGTATTTCGTGCTTCCTTCAGCGAATTAGTCCAGAAGGCATCAAAATCCGATGGCATCTCGGCACAAGGCTTTATGTTCTCGGGACTATATGCTACGGTAGCCATTCCATCGTAACTTCTGCCGTTAACCTTTGCCGTTACCTTCACACGATAGAACCCAGGCTTGGAAAGTTTTCCTTTCAGAACCAGTTTTCCATCTTTCAACGTGACATTATTTTTCGTAACTTCAGGATACATTTCCTCGCCCTGCTCATAGTCTATCACTGCACCTTTCAACAGGCATTGTGCCTTGTAAACCTGTATTGTAAACGTAGCGGTTTCACCAGTTTTATAAGTCCAGTTATCACGGTCAGGAGTAACCATAACACTAATTTCCTTGCCTCTTATCTGTGCACATATATATAAGGTGCAGATAAAAGCCATGAGTAAGGACAAAATAAGTCTTTTCATATTATCAATTATAGTTTTGTATTTGTTATACCGCAAAGGTAGAACAAAAAGAATAGGTAGCATTGTACTATTTTATCTAATCATTGCACTAATAAACTAAAGAAGCGAATCTGTTTTCACAAACAAATTCGCTTCACTTTATTCTATTTTAAATCTCAAGTAACAAATTTTCTTTCTTAGAATCGGCATCCGTAAACCTTTGTGGTTTTAACAGAACCGTCTGAGTATGTTTTCTTTACCAGAGTTACGCCTTCTGGTGAAGGAACTTCCAGCTTCTGTCCCTTTACAGAATAGAACTCAGTTGAAACAACCTCAAGGTCGTCAGCCTCAAGTTCATCAACACCCTGATAACCTGTGCTTGATAATACACAGTATGCATCTACAACTGTGATACCAGTACCCTTCAAGTGCTTCAGCAACTTAATCCACTGAACGCTTGAACGCTGAACCTGAGTAATCTTTGTACCGGCTGAGTTCTTTGCATTTGCAACATCAAGAACAACTACCTGACCAGTTCTGACTGTAGATTCAGGTGACCAGAAATCTGTCATTGTAGCACTTGGTGCAATACTCAGTCTGATATAGTCGTCTGAGCCGAGGCTCAAAGCATTCTTAAACTTAACCACTACATAATCTACTGAATAGAACACATTTGACGAAGTGGAATTTGTAACCTTCATGAAATTACGCTTTGTTGGGTAATTCCACAAGAAGAAACGATCATTGAAGTTGAAATCGCAAACTACAGTCTGTGAAGTTGAATTCGGAACAGAATATGTAGCAGTTGTCATTGTCTGTGCAGACAAATCATAAAGTTCGGTGAGAGAGCACTCGCCAGCTTCGCCCGGAGTAGACTGAGAAGTACCTATACCAGCATCAGTAACCTGACCGCCAGCAACAGTAAATGTCTGATTTGACAGCAAGAATGGAGCCTTGATCTTTACTGCACTTGCAGCAGCCTCAGCCTTGATCTTTACACTCTCAAGATATGCACGATCGTTAGAGGTGATGCGAACGACA
>JBGUGY010000176.1:0-8733 GCA_045111775.1 Bacteroidaceae bacterium
GAATACAAGAGCGCATTCAGCACCAAGGTGGACAATGTGCTGGTATTCGCGCCGCTGGCAGCGACCTATACTCTGAAACTTGCGGGAGTTGAAAGCCGAAATTCATGGCAGAAGATGGCAGTTTCAAACGCATTGTCGATTGGAATCGCCATGGGAACATCAAAGATAATAGAGAATAACGTGACCCGCCGCCGTCCGATGGGTGGAAGCGACACGAACTGCTTTCCGTCTACTCACGCGGTTATGGCTTTCACGGGCGCAACAATCCTCAGCAACGAATATGCGTGGAAGCATCCGTGGATTGGCGTGGGCGGATATGCCTGCGCAACGCTTACGGCTCTGATGCGCCGAACAAACGACATGCACTGGTACAGCGACCTGTCGATGGGCGCAAGCATCGGAATCACCTCTACCGAGCTGGGATATTGGATTACCGACCTTCTGTTCAAGTCGCCAAAAGGCGGCAAGGCACGATTGCAGAAAGCTAATATCGACAAATCTTTCCGACCTTCGTTTGCCAACTCGTTCATGGGAATGTCGTACATAAATTCAGAATTCAATATCGGCAACGACCATATTTCTTTCAAGAAAGGAAATAAGGGCGGTCTTGAATCGGCATATTTCTTCAATCCGTACATCGGTGCCGGCGGACAGATTTACGTCACCACAAACCAAGTAAAGGTGAACGGCGAGGCGCAAGACCACGCTTTCGACTGTGCGGTGATTGGCTGCGGCCCTTACTTCTCGTTTCCCATTACAAACACGCTGCTGATTGGTGCAAATGCCACTGCCAGCTACACCGCCTACCCTAACTGCGACCTCAACACCATAGACTATCGTCTTGGCGGACGCGACGGCTTTGGATATGGCGCTGGCGCATCGCTGTCGTGGCTTCTGGGCGGACTGAAGCAGAACATTCGCCTTTACTGCGCTTATGCTTCGCTGCCATCAATTGCCGAAGGAAGCGGCAGACTGAAGACATTCGGCTACGGCATAGGATTCAGTAAGATGTTCAGCGTGAAATAATTTTCAGAATAGTTTGTCCGTCTGGTATATTTTAGTTTTCTTTGCATCATAAATTATCATTCAAAATTACAAGTAATGCAAAGAATAACTAGAAACTTATCTCTGTGCACCATGATGTTGTGCTGCGCTACTGCCTTTGCGCAGAATGTCATACACATTGAGTTGGAAAATTCCATTAACAGAATTTCTATACCAAAAGGGTCGAGAGAAATCGTAATCGACACTCCAAAAGATAACAAGTTTGGAAACCCGATGTCATTATACAGAATATACGACCTTGACACAGGCGAAAAAACTTGGGAAGAGACTTCTATTGAACAAAGGCTATTTTACAGACTCTCTTCAGGATTGTTTTCTTCAAGAACGGATTGCTTACCATTGGAATACTGTATCTGCAAATCCGGATACAATGTTTTAGCCCATCATGATTTCACTAAGCCCACTCGATTAGTAAATCCAGAGACCAACAAGAAAATATATTCGAAAGCCATTACTCCATTTTTCATCGATTCAGAGAAAGACATCTTAATCGGAACGGCTTCGGATTATACCGTATACGCATACCGACTTTCAACTGGCAAATGGCTATGGGAGTGCCAAATAGAGAAGAGCGAACTCGAAGTTGTAAACAATGTGATTAGAGTTGACGAAGACCATATTGTCTTTACGACAAAAGAGTTGAATTATCTTGACATCAACACAGGCAAAATTGCAAGCCTTGCAAGTGCTTTAGCGACATCAAACAACAATAGTACTGGCGGAGTACTTGGCGCAATGTTCGGACTTTTGGGAACGATAGCAGATGTCTGCTTAACTTCTGGCAACATGGTTGAAACCCAATCTGGCTTTGTAAAAGACAAAGACAATTTGTTCCTAGCAGACCAGTCGCACATCTTCTGTTTCGACACACAGTTAAGAAACCGTTGGTATAACACATTCGAAGACACAAAAGCCGGTCATTCGAAATTCTGCTTCGAGGGCGACACCGTTATTCTGATAAACGAAGCCTACGGATTACACTTCAAGCCAACGTATGGCAATGTACATCCTGAAATAGTGGAAAAGAACATCGGAGTTCCGTTCATTGCTAAATTCAGCAGAGAAGACGGAAAACTACTCTCAAAAGATGTATTCCCAAACAAATGGGACAAGGATGTTTTCGGAAAGACTCTTAACTTCATCACCGAGCCTCTCTATCTGCTAAACAAAACAGATAGACAGTTCAGCCGACTAAAACTCGGCAACAACGAGTTTGTATTGAATGGCTCTAATGGTAGAATTCTCGTAATAGACAACAAGATGAATGTTCTACGATATTACGAAAAAGAAAATGTCTTTACACGCGAGACATCCGATGAAACGCCCGGCAAAATTCTATACAAGAATGCTGCGGGTTATCATTTGTTCTATATGACTGAAAACGACAAGATAAAAAGGCAGTTCATAGGCAAAGATTTTATTGACGTAACACTTAAATGCGGAAAGTTGATTGTGATAAAAGAGAAATCGCTGGATATTGAGAAACTGGCGTAACGACACAATAAAGCCCCGAGTGCATTTCGCAATGGAATCGCCCGGGGCTTCAGCTATCTAAAACCTAAATTACAAACTCAACAATGATGTTACTTCGATGTCGTCGCCAATAAACTCGCGACCTTTCAGACCCTCATCGCGAATTTCGATGATGAAGTTCATGTAGCACTTCTTTGGGTTGAACTTCTTAACCAAATTCCAAGCAGCCTTTATTGTTCCGCCTGTTGCCAGAAGGTCGTCGTGGATAAGCACTACATCGTCCTCGTTGATGGCATCGGCATGAATCTCGATTGTATCGGTGCCGTATTCCTTTGTATATGTCTCCTGAATGGTCTTTGCTGGCAGTTTTCCCGGCTTGCGGCACATAACCAGTCCGGCATTCAGCCTGCGTGCAAGGCACGAGCCCATTACGAATCCGCGCGACTCGATACCAACGACCTTGGTGATACCCTTGTCCTTGTATAGTTGATACAGCTCCTCGTCCATAATCTCAAGAGCCTTTGCATCTTTAAAAAGCGTTGTAACGTCGCGGAAGTTGATGCCCTTCTGAGGGAAATCCTTTATCGAACGCAAGTGTTCGAGAAGATATTGATTATTCATTTCTATTTGTTATTTTTTGAACCAGCGTGCAAAGATAATAAAATTTTAACAACAGCGATATTATTTTGCAAGATTCCCTCCTATTTTTCCATAGGGCAGCCCCATACGCCATTTTTCATGATGCCAAAGACTTGTTACGGTCAACAAAAAATGCTATATTTGCACAAGATACACAAGTACGGGAAAAATCGCATTCTGCAATAATATGCAATGATATCTCGTATCATTATGCAGAAATTAGGCAAAAACCGGCTTTTAAGGTAGCCAGAAGGTTCGGGGTAGCAAGATGGTAGCAAGAGGATAGCAAGGGGGTAGGTTCGGCGAAGCGTATATTGATGCAATGCAGTTAACAATATTTGAACTTGAAACTTGAAAATTTAAAGTTGAAAATTTGGGGAATTCATAATTCAAAATTCATAACTTAGGATTTATAACGGACAATTTCTAATGAAATTGTGTGTTTGGTAAATACAAAATAGTGGCAAGGTATAGGCAAGGTATATGTAAGCTATATGCAAGCTATATGTTGGCTATATGCAAGCTATATGTTAGCTATATGTTGGCTATATGTTAGCTATATGTTAGCTATATGCAAGCTATATGTTAGCTATATGTTGGCTATATGTTGGCTATACGTAAGGTTTAGCCAGATTAGGTGATAGGGAAGCTGAAGATTTACTGTTGGAAAATCTCGTCAATTGCAATTTTCAATGGGCAATGGACAATTTCTGCATCGGTAAATAGAATCTTCCGTAATATTGGTAATTCTATCCAAGATTTGGGTAATCAATGTGTTGAAAATAGCGCGTACCTTTGCAGTGGATTTAATAATAGAAAAGGACATGAGACGATTATTTTCAGCATTTTGCATGATGCTCCTTGCTGTGAGCATAAGCGCCAAGACTCTGGTGGTGTATTACAGTTACACAAACAAATGTCATGAAATAGTGACAACTCTGACCAACCTGATTCAGGCTGATGTGATGCGCATTGAACCTGCCGACAAAACGCAGAAGTTTGAGGTGAACAACTATGCCATCGGCACAGCACTGCTGAACACCATCAAGGCTGCGCCCAATGATGCGGCGAGTTATCCCGCTATCGACCCAGTGAGCATCACCGACCTCTCGCAGTATGAGAACATCGTCATCGTCACGCCCTTGTGGTGGAGCCAGATGGCAGCCATCATGCAGACGTTCCTCTTTAATTACGGTACGCAGATGGCAGGTAAGAATGTCGCGCTGATTGTATCGAGCCACAGCAGCGGCATTAGCGGTGTGGTGGCCGATGCAGAACGCTTGGTGAAGAACATCACTTGGATGGGCGATGCATTGTGGATTAACGCCAGCAATCATAGTAACCGTGCCTCGCTAATTCGGAACTGGCTACCAACACTAAATTTCGCAGAAAAACAAACTACTATGAACAAGATATATATCACCATCGACGGTGAACAGACACTGACTGCCACGCTCGCCAACAACACTTCGGCACAGGCACTAATGGAGGCCTTAAAGCAGGCGCCCATTACCTACGAGGCCCACGACTACGGCAACTTCGAGAAGGTCGGCCCATTGGAACAGTCATTCCCTGAGAACAATGAGAGCATCACCACTGAGCCGGGCGACATCATCCTATACCAAGGCTCGAATCTCTGCCTCTATTACGACACAAATACATGGACGTTTACCAGTATTGGCAAAATTGAAGGCAAGACGCAAGCCGAGCTGAAGCAGATTCTGAAAGCCGGACAAGGTAATATCACCGTAACGCTGTCGCTCATCAACACAACGGGTATCAGCAACGTTCGCTCCAATGCAGAAAACGATGTACACTATTCGCTGAATGGTCAGCGTGCAAATAGCCCTAGCAAAGGAATATTCATTAGAAATGGTAACAAGGTTGTGATTAAGTGAGAGAAATGGAAGTTCGCTTACATTCCGAACATGAACGAGTTCAAACAAAATACAAGATTATCTTATGAAGAAAGCATTATTAGCCGCAGTACTGATGGGCTTTACGCTCACGGGGTGCAATCAGAAAAGTGAAAACAATCAAAATGAAAAAGGTATGAATACGACATTGCAGTTGACTCTGGAGTGGGACAAAACGTTTCCCAAGAGTGACAAGGTGGACCACAAGAAAGTCACGTTCAAGAACCGCTACGGCATTGAACTTGCTGCCGATATGTACACACCAAAAGGTGCTGAGGGCAAACTTGCAGCTATCGCAGTGAGCGGACCGTTCGGTGCAGTGAAGGAGCAGACAAGCGGTCTCTATGCTCAACACATGGCTGAGCGTGGTTTTCTGACCATCGCTTTCGATCCATCGTTCACTGGCGAGAGTGCTGGCGAGCCTCGCCGCATGGCCTCGCCCGACATCAACACCGAGGACTTCCTCGCTGCCGTCGATTTCCTGAGCAATCAGGACAATGTGGATGCTGAAAGAATTGGCATCATCGGCATCTGCGGTTTTGGCGGAATGGCAGTGAATGCTGCCGCCATCGACCCAAGAATCAAGGCCACCGTTGCTTCGACAATGTACGACATGAGTAAGGTGAACGTGGAGGGTTACTTCAAATGCGAGGACACCCAGGCACAGCGCATGGAGAAGCGCAAGGCCATCGCCCAGCAGCGCACTGAGGACTTCAAAAACGGTACCTACAAGCGTGCAGGAGGTGTCATCGACCCACTGCCCGAGGATGCACCGTTCTTCGTGAAGGACTACTACGACTACTACAAGACCCCACGCGGCTACCACGAACGCAGCGGCAACTCCACTGACGGTTGGAACGTCATCGGCTGTCAGTCATTCTTGAACCAACCGCTTTTGGCATGGGCGCATGAAATTGAGTCACCCGTCCTGCTCATCCACGGCGAGAAAGCCCACAGCCGCTATTTCTCTGAGTACGCTTTCGAAAAGATGACTGGCAAGAATCCAGACGGCAAAAGCATAACTATCGGCAACAAGGAGCTGATGATTATCCCCGATGCTGTCCACACCGACCTTTACGACGACAAGAATGGTAAAATTCCATACGGCAAAATAGAGGAATTCTTTGCTCAGAATCTTCATTAATACGGTCGTTGGTGGTATCCTGCTAAAGTGACTAAGAAGATAGAAATTGAATAACACAAAAAAGGTATGAGACAGATTGTAACACTAATCGCACTGCTGTATGCGGCAATGGTGCATGCTCAAGGCATAATCGATGTACATTCACATCTTATCACCTCTGAATTTGTGTCAGCTTTGGAACAAGAGAATCGGCTGATGGACGAGGGTTTCCCCTTGCCGAAGTATGACGTGACAGAGCATCTGCAGTGGATGGACGAAGCTGGCATAGAGACATCGGTGCTGACACTAGCGGCACCACAGCCGACATCAGCGGAAGTGGTACGCAAGACCAACGAGGCCGCAGCCCGAATCAAGCACGAGCACCCAGGGCGATTCCTGTTCTGTGCCGCCCTACCGCTACCTGATGTGCAGAAAGCCATCGGGGAGGCGAAGTATGCGCTCGATGTGCTGAAGGCCGACGGCATCAAGTTGGCGACCAATGTGCAGGGGCAGTATCTTGGCGCACCTGAACTCGACACGCTGTTTTCTTTCTTGAACGAGCGCAAGGCCGTGGTAATTCTGCATCCCCATCGCCCTGAACCAGTGAACAAGCAGGTGATGGCGCAGACGCCGCTCGCTATGCAGGAGTATCTCTCTGAAACTACACGTGCCGTCAGCAACATGATTAGTCGCAATGTGCTGGCCCGCTATCCAAATGTAAAGGTGGTGGTGCCGCATTGCGGAGCCTATCTACCCTTGGCCGTACCTCGCATGAAGTCGCTGACACCCGTGATGCAGGCAAACAAGATGGTGGGCGAGATAGACTGGGAGGCGAACCTCGCCGCCCTCTACTACGACCTTGCAGGCGCACATTCGCCAGAGACCATCCGCATGATGCTCACCATCACCACGCCCGATCATCTACTCTACGGCTCCGACTATCCTTACGTTGCTCCACTAGTGTTCACGCAGAGCCTCGACCGCATGAAGGATTATCTATCAAAAGAGCCCGACCTTGCGCCGTTCCAAAAGATGATTCTATCGGAGAACGCCCGTTGGCTTTTTGGTCAAACAACAGAGAAACCATCTGCCGATGTACCTCACGCTGATACGATGTTGTATCGCTTGGCTGAAATCGAGATTCATCCGCAATACTTGAAGGAATACCTTGCCGCAGCCGCAGAAATTCAGAAAGCCAGCCTTGCCGAAGAACCAGGCGTAATCTGCCTGTTTCCAACACAAACAAAGGAAGATAGCTGCCAAATTCGTATCCTCGAAATCTACGCCTCGCAGCAGGCCTACCAGCACCACATCCAGACTGCCCATTTCCTGAAGTACAAGCAGGGCACCCTACACATGGTGAAGCACCTGAAGCTGCAAGACTTCCAGCCGCTAACACCAGAAACAATGAATATGATTTTTAAACGACAATAAAAACAGAAAGAA
Source organism: Bacteroidaceae bacterium (assembly GCA_045111775.1). Lineage (GTDB taxonomy): Bacteria > Bacteroidota > Bacteroidia > Bacteroidales > Bacteroidaceae > Ga6A1. The sequence goes on from JBGUGY010000176.1 coordinate 7,663, forward strand.
CATGAAACAGAATATCGGACAGAAAATGACACTCTATCCCACACCAGCAACAGTTGTTGGCACGGTGGATAGCGAAGGAAAAGTAAACTGGCTCTTGGTAGCCCATGTGGGTATCGTAAGCCACTCAAAGCTATTGCTAAGCGTACATTCGTCGCACCACAGCATAGCGGCTATCGACGAGACCAAACGTCTCTCAATCAACATCATCAGCGAGGAGTTCGTAGCTCAGGCCGATTACACAGGAACGGTGAGCGGAGCCAAGACCGACAAGTCGAAGGTGTTTGAGTATCATCTGGGCGAGGCAGGTATGCCAGTTATTGAACAGTCGCCAATGGCAATGGAGTGTGAGGTAATTGACACTTACGAGATTGACGGATTCAAGAACTACATCTGCAACGTGCTTAACAACTATGTTGATGAGGACAAACTGGACGAGAAGGGCAAGCCCAACTACGAGAAATTGCGCCCTGTACTCTTCGAGATGCCAACCTATAAATATCTGCGCACAGGTGACATCATCGGTGACTGCATGAAGATGGGAAAGGCATACGGTGCAGAGGTTATCAATAAGGAATAAGGGAACAATGAAAAGAGTCGCAACATTATTATTTGCATTATTAATGATGACAACAGTAAATGCACAGACGCTGACGGAACGTCAAAAGGGATTGGCGGCATGTGCCTGTCTGATGGCACAAGGTAACTTGGAGCGCTTGGAACCAGTCGTGCGACAAGCACTCGACAACGGCGTAACCATCAATGAAGTGAAAGAGGCTTTCTCGCAACTATATGCCTACACGGGCTTTCCGCGTAGTCTGAATGCACTGGGCGTATTGAACAAGGTATTAGAGAATAGAAGTAAAAACTGGCAGGAGGGTAAGCCTTGGATGCGCCCTGCCGAGTGGGACAATGCCCGCAAGGCATATGAACTGGGCACGAAGAACCAGACGCAGCTATCTGGCAGTCCGTTCGATTACACCTTCTGTCCGCAAGACGATTACTATTTGAAAGCACACCTCTTTGGCGACATTTTCGCCGGCGACCAACTCACAAATGCCGACCGCGAGATAG